>JBFJZC010000019.1:0-18453 GCA_041622295.1 Porticoccaceae bacterium | reverse complement strand
GTTGTAACGAAAAAAAGGACTTGCTACGCTAGCCTGCCTTTTAATAAACTCCGCCCACACAAAATCGTCGACACATCAACTATCGGCGTTCTATAACAGAGAAGAAGAGAGGTCATTATGGATCAGGGTCTGGGATACTGGCTCACCAAACGGGAACTGATATCCGGCAACCGGCTTGCAGTAGTTAATCGTCACAAACGATTTACCTATAAAGAAATGAACCGCCGCTGTAACCGCCTCGCCGATGCACTTCGCACCAGCGGAATTCGCCCAGGTGACCGGGTATGTTCGCTCCTCATGAATGGGCACGAACAACTGGAACTGATATTTGCCGTCGCCAAATTAGGCGCCATCTTTTTGCCTATTAACTTTCGCCTGACCGTGCCTGAAATTGAATACATCGTTAAGGACTCAGGCACGCGTACCATATTCTTCCATGACGAATTCAGGCACCTGGCTGAGGGCGTTCAGGAACTGGTTTCTTTTGACACCAGCGTTTACTGCGGCAATGCTCGCGCCTGTGACGACGATGCTGATTACGAAGCCTTTATCGCCAGCGGTGCCGACAACGAAATCAATGCCAGCGTCGACGCCGATGATGTCGCACTGTTGATGTACACCTCGGGCACGACCGGCAGACCTAAGGGCGCCATGCTGACACATGCTGCCCACGCCGCAAACGTCTACCACACGACGCAGCGTCTGCCTATCCATGCCGGCACGGTCGCCCTTGGCGTTGCCCCCATGTTTCATATCGGCGGCACCAGCGTCATCGTATTACCAACGCTGTTTCAGGGCGGCACGGTGGTAACGCTACCTGAATTTGATCCGGTCAAAGTGCTCGAAGCGACTGCTCGAGAGCGTATTACTGGCCTGTTTTGCGTCCCATCCATGTGGCAAATGATTGTCGAAGAACTTGACAAGAAAGACTTTGACCTGAGCTCCATTGAGTTCCTGATGACGGGCGCCGCCCCAACACCCCTGAAAATCCTCGCCTACTTCAAGGATCGCGGCCTCGATATCTACGAAGGCTTTGGCATGACCGAAATGGCGCCGCTGGTAACCATCCTCGACAAGTGGGACTGTGAACGGAAAAACGGCTCTGTTGGCTACCCGGCGTTCTTTGTGGATGTGCGCACCATCGACGATGACGGTAACGATGTCGGCGCCAATGAAGTTGGCGAAGTGATCTGTCGCGGCCCCAATATGCTGAAGGGCTACTGGAATAAGCCGGAAGCTACCGCCGAAGCATTACGCGGCGGCTGGTATCATTCCGGCGACCTGGGCTATCTGGATGAAGAAGGCTTCCTCTATATCGTCGATCGTAAGAAAGACATGATTATCAGCGGGGGTGAAAACGTCTATCCCGCCGAACTTGAGCAAACCATGTACCAGCACGAGGCCATTGCCGAAGTCGCTGTTATTGGCATACCTCATGAAAAATGGCAGGAGGTTCCCGCCGCGTGTGTTGTCATCAAACAGGGCGCCACACTGACGGAAAATGAGCTTATCGAGTTCTGCAACGAAAGAATGGCTCGCTTCAAGGTACCCAAGGCTGTGTATTTCCTCGCTGAACTACCCAAGTCCGGGGCTGGCAAAATTCTGAAGACGGAACTGCGTAAAAGCCACGGCGGCATCACGGTGGCTGCAAAATAATTTATATTGAAAATCTGTCGATGAAATTAAAAAAGGGGCCTGGCGCCCCTTTTTTAATTTTCAACTCATTACCAGCTCAACTGCATTTCGCCAGGCGCAGGCCTATTCTTCCCGCTACTTTAAGACACGCTAGCAAACTATTTGGAAATAGTCATTGCAATCGCAGCAGCCACATAATCGACATTACTTTGACTGACACCGGCAATATTTATGCGGCTGGAGTCGACCATATAAATACTGTATTCCGCGCGCAGCTGGCCAACCTGCTCAGGGCTCAGACCGAGAAACGAAAACATACCGTACTGCTCATCGATAAAAGAAAAATCCCGGGCAGCCCCCGCCTTTTTCAGCTTATCCACGAGCAACGTGCGCAAGCTGCTGAGACGGCCACGCATGACGGCTAACTCATCCATCCAGCTCTGCCGTAGAGCATCATCCTGCAAAATTGCGCCAACTATCGCCCCGCCATGAGAAGGCGGCATGGAATAGTTACCTCTGACTATGTTGTTGATGTGGGTCAGCGACGCCTGGGCATCGGCGGCTTTCGCACCCACCACAGAGAGACTGCCAACGCGCTCCCGATACAGCCCGAAGTTTTTGGAGCAGGAACTGGCAAGGAGTAACTCGGGGAGCTTCTCCGCCATCAATCTCGGGCCATAGGCATCCTCATCAATACCACGCCCAAAGCCCTGATACGCCAGATCGATAAAAGGTAGAAAGCCGTTTTTCTCGGCCAGCGCGGTGATCGCCCGCCATTGCTCTTCGTTCAGGTCTGCGCCGCAGGGATTGTGACAACAACCATGCAACAGCACCACATCACCGGCCTGAACGCTACCCAACGTAGTCATCATTTCGTCAAAGCGCAGCCTGTTATTCTCACGGTCATAATAAGGGTACTGCGCCAGTTTAAGCCCGGCGTTACCCAGTAACGGCACGTGATTAGCCCAGGTCGGATCACTCACCCAGATGGTGACATCACCCCCACAGCGTTTCAGCAGCTCCGCGCCAACGCGAAGCGCGCCACAGCCACCGGGCGTTAGCACGGTTGTCACCCTCTGGTCACGCAATGCCGGGTGATCGGCGCCCAGCATCAAGTCACGAATAGTCTCGTTGAACTCCGGCACCCCGGCGGGCCCGATGTAGGACTTGGTTTGCTCAGCCTCATAGCAGATCGCCTCGGCCTTTTTCACCGCAGCCATGATCGGCGTAGCGCCAGCTTCGTTTTTGTAAACGCCGACACCGAGGTCAACCTTGTTCGGGCTGCCATCCTTAACAAAATCAGCGATCAGGCCAAGGATGGGGTCTGGAGATAACGCCTTTAATGACACGAACATATAAGCCTCTGATTCACTGCGGTCAACAGATTCCTTCAGACGAGACCGACGGGGTTAAAAAAACGCGCCATTGTAGCCTTAAATGGCTTCTGGACAGAGAGTTTTTAGGCTTCACAGCCAACTTTCATCACGCTGTATCGCCACTGCGGGCCGCATCCTCGCCGCGATCATTTAACGCCGCTAGTCGTTCGACAGTGCCAACATCCGACCAGGCACCGTCGTAAATTTCGCCGCTGACCCTGCCGGCCATAATCGCCGGCAGAAGCACGTCACGCAGAGGGAACTTGCTTCCAGCAACGGCAAACACCGCAAATAACTGGGGATTGATTAACGCAATACCGCTGTAGGTCGAGGATACCTGACCAGCTTCCTTTATGCAGACCATACCGTGTTTATTGAGGCGAAAATCTCCCTGTTGATGAAAGCCAGGGTTTGACACCAACACCAGATGGGCCAGATTAGCTCCGAGGTCATGCCGCACCAGGCGCGCAAACTCATAGTCCGTCCAAACGTCACCGTTCACCAGCATAAAAACCTCCCTGCCGAGTAGCGGTAAAGCCCGCTTAATGCCACCGCCAGTCTCCAGCGGGGACGCCTCCCGCGACCAGGTAATGCGCACTCCAAACTGCCCCCCCTCACCAAGCGCAGCTTCGAGCTGCTCGCCTAACCACGAATTATTGATCACGAGGTCATCAATGCCTGCGGCTGCAAGACGCTCGATGTGGTGACGGATAAGCGGTTTACCATAAACCGGCAACAGCGGTTTTGGTGTATGCGCAGTGAGCGGCCGCAAGCGTTTGCCGTAGCCAGCTGCAAGGATCATGGCTTTCACTCGTCAGTCGCCGTTCGCCAGTCGCGATACCAGCTTTGCTCCATCAGCGGCTCGCTAAGCCTGGCGTCAAACCATTCATAAAAAGCGCGGGTTTGCGGATAGCGCTGCGCCACTTCAAGGGTATAACGAATGACCAACGGCAGATTGTCGAGATACATCGACTTACCATCACGCAAGCAGAGCCGCGCAAAAATACCCAGCACTTTAATGTGACGTTGTAGTCCCATCAAATCAAACCATTGTAGATATTGTTGTTCATCGATTCCCTCCGCCACCAACCCGGAGGCACGCGCTTTAACCAGAAAACCCTCAACCCGCCGCTTCACCATAGATTCTGGCCAGCGGATGTAGCAATCCCGCAACAACGACACCAGATCATAGGTAAAAGGACCAACTACCGCATCCTGAAAATCGATCACACCAACCTGCTCGTCAGGCAGTACTAACAGATTGCGACTGTGGAAATCCCTGTGCACAACCACCTGCGGCTGTTCAAGGGCGTTATCCACCAGGGCATCAAAAAGGCTATTCAGCATTGCTCGTTCACGGGCAGATATTGAATCGCCAAGCAACTTACTAATAAACCAGTGGGGAAACAGCGCCATCTCCTCCCTCAATCGTTCCGCACTGAAAAGCGGGAAAATACCTTCGTCGGCAGGTGTGCGCTGGATGTTCAGTAAAGCTGCTTCGGCATGATCGTATAAATCCGCGACTTGTGAGTCGCTCGCGGCCTGGCATAACGACTGTAAATATAGCTGTCTCCCCAAATCCTCCTGCAACAGGTAACCCTGCTGGAAGGCGACCGCATAGACTCTAGGCACATGTACGCCGACACGCGCTAGCGCCAGTCCAATGCGCACAAAACCTTCATTGTTTTCGAGTTGAGGTGGCGCATAGGCCACTACCATCGGCGGCACACAATTGATCCGAAAATACTCCCGAAAGCCCGCATCGCCAGAGACCGGCTCCAGCGCTACTTGATCAGCCTGCAGTGTGGCAGGCAGGTAGGTACTCACCCACGCATGTAATAACTCGCGATCTAGCATATTAAATTTTCAAACCTTGAATTTTCAAACCTTATAGTCAGACCGGGAAGCATACCGTAACTCCAAACATCGGTTTTTAAACCCTGGCAGTTATAAAAGGGCTTATCGGCATTTTAACTGAATCCCAGCGACGAATTCTCCCTCGCTGCTCAAGTTCAGGTAGAATGTCGCGCTGGGGATTCAGGGCAGGCAGCGCTTGGCGCCAACTTTATATCGGACAACAAAAATGCCATTAAACAAAAACCGTAATCTGTCTTGTATTCAATCAGTTGTAGGTACTTTGACGGTTTTTTTTCTTGCACTGCCGTTTGGCTCAATGGTTGCGCTTGCCGCGCCAGAAGTCGACGCGCAAGCGCCCGCAAAGACTCACAATGAGTGGTTCTGCAGGGCCGGGCAAAATGGTGATTGGGATTGCTCCGAGGTGTCCGCACCGGGGCCAGCATTCAGTAAGCCGCCCCAACGCACCCCTGCCCGCTCAGCGTCAGCGGCCCCCGCCGACGAACCCCGCGTCAAAGTAGTACGAAATCTGGATTGGGTTGATGAGAAGGCGCTAACTACAGAGCAGCGCGCCACCATCGCCTCTGGCTGTTGCGGCGCTTACGTCGAACCGCCGCGAGAATATCCTGATGCCGAACTGGATCCTGAGCACTCAGCCTTACGGGCGAGCGCGACGACGACAGAAGCGCAGGATAATGTCGCGACTTTAACGGGTGATGTGCAGGTTTCCCAGGGGTACCGTCAGGTGCGTGCAGATGTGGCAATCATCGATCAGAACGCTCGTACTGTCGAACTTGACGGTGATATCCAGTTTCGTGAACCCGGTTTACTGATGAAAGGTGATCGAGCCCTGGTAAATCTCGACACGCAGGAAATCGAGGTCGAAAACGCTACCTACGTGATGCATGAATCGGCCATCCGCGGCACCGCGGGCCTGCTGACTCGAGACGTCGATGACCGCATCTATATCGACAACGCCACTTATACGACTTGCGAGCCTGGCAATAACACCTGGCGCCTGGTCGCACCGCATATCGATATCAACCCGGATACGGGCATGGCCACCGCCCGCCACGTGCGCGTTGAAGTCAAAGACATCCCTGTATTCTACACACCGTGGCTGCGTTACCCGGTCGACGGGCGACGGGTAACCGGACTGTTATTCCCACAACTGAATGTCGGCAAGGAAAATGGTCTCGACTATGCACAGCCTGTTTACCTTAATCTGGCGCCAAACTATGACGCCACGGTTACCCCGCGCTTTGTGCAGGAACGCGGCGAAATGCTGGAGCTTGAGCTGCGCCACCTGTCGCGCACAACGGAATCCCTGTTCGGAGGCGCCTACCTGCCGGACGACGATGGCGGTAACGACGATGACGAAGTGTACCCCGGTAGCAGATCCCTTGTTGGCGAAGACCGCTGGCTGCTTAACCTCGACCACACCGGCGGTATAGGCCAGGCATGGGATACGGTGGTAGATTACACCAAAGTGAGTGATGAGGATTATTTCCGCGATCTCGGCAACACGACCTTGCAAGCTAGCAGCGAGACCCACCTCCTCCAGCTAGCCGGTGCTGGCTACTATGTAAATAACTGGTGGTTTGGCGCTCGGGCCGTCGAATATCAAACGATCATTAACAACACTCGACACCAGTATCAGCAGCTCCCCAGAGTGGATGCTAATGGCAATTATCGCTTCTCGCCCTGGGGTCTTGACCTGGAATTAAATCTCGAACACCAATACACCGTATTCGACCACACAGACCGCAGTGAAATCACCGGCAATCGAACACGCGCTGACTACGCGCTCGCCCTCAACCAGCAGTGGCTTTGGGGTTATGTACGTCCTACCATTATGCTAAAACACCTGCGCTATGACCTCGATCGCGCCGTAAAACCCGGCGGAGATGATGCTCCGTCCATCACAGTACCGGTCGCCGCAGTTGACATGGGCCTGATGTTCGAGCGCGACACCACATATTTGAAGAATTTTGTGCAGACCTTTGAACCAAGGCTTTACTACCTTAACTCCAGATTTGAAGAGCAGTCGGCTCACCCTAACTTTGACACCTCCGACCTGACCTTCAGCTACCAGCAGCTGTTTCGAGACGACCGCTTTTCTGGCGACGACCGCATCGGTGATGCAGAGCAGTTCACCATCGGTTTCACCAGTCGCCTGATTGACGCCACCACCGGTATAGAAAAAATTCGCGGCAGCATTGGTCAGATTTTTTACCTCGATGATCGTTATGTCTCGCTGGACCCGACGCTGACAAAAACTTTTTTACAAAGCCTCTCTAACCCGACGCTGCTGACCTCCCAGGCACAACGCGATCTAGCCGCAGACTTACTCAACGACAATTCCAATATAGCCGGGGAATTTGCCGCTTATCTCAGTCAATACTGGCGCTTTCAGTCAGACCTGCTGATTGATGAGGGTAACGACAAAGTTGACAAAGGCAGTGTCAGCCTGCGCTACAACAACGACAATGACGCTATTTTTAACACATCCTATCGATACACCAGGAAAAACCCCCGCCTTGTTAGCGGACAGGCTTTTGACGCCGATATTGAACAAACGGATATTTCCGGGATGGTTCCACTTGATCGCAGCTGGAGCGTGGTCGGTCGCTGGAACCAGGATTTGACCAATAGCCGGGAACTGGAAGTCTTCGGTGGGATCGAATACAACAGCTGCTGCTGGCGCGCCAGCGTGATTCTTCGCCATTGGATCGACCGGGACGACGATCTAATTATTCCAGAGGAACAACTGGAGTACGACAACGGCATCTTCTTCCAGGTTCAACTGAAAGGTCTAGCTGGCACCGGCGCCGGCGTGGAAAGCATTTTGAGCGATGGTATTTATGGTTATGAATCTCGAAATCCCTAATGGCGCTGGCTGGCTAAAACGTCGCGCGGTCCGTTGTTCAGCTGCGCTACTCTTCGCGATTGCTGCATCGCCATATCTAACACCCAACGCGCTTGCTGAATTGCAGGCTCTTGATCGCATTGTTGCCATTGTCAACGAAGATGTTGTCATGGCTAGCGAACTGGAAGAACAGGTAACTGCTTTATCCAGTCAGCTTAGAAGGTCACAGGGACAGCCGCCGCCTCGCGACGTGATGGTGCCGCAAGTGCTCGACAAACTTATTCAGGACCGGCTGCAATTAGAGATCGGCAAACGAGCCGGTGTGCAAATCAGTGACACTGAACTCAATCAGGCGATGGTCAATACCGCTCAGCAAAACGGGGTAACGCTCGAACAATTTATCGCTCGCGCCAGCGAAGACGGTCTTTCTCTCAGCAAGCTTCGTCAACAATTTAGGCAGGAAATGATTGTTGCGAGAGTACAGCAGGCGATGGTTAGTCGGCGTATCGAGATTACCGAACAGGAAATTGACAATTTTCTTAAATCGGAAGAGGGCAAGTTTATTTCCTCTCCGGATGTCAATGTCGGCCACATTTTGCTGCGACTTCCTGCCTCAGACGATGAAACTGGCACAGCGCAAGTGATACAAAAGGCCGAGGAGATAAGGGCAGCAATCGCCGGTGGCGCTGATTTTCGGCAACTCGCGCTGATCCATTCATCCGGGCCCAACGCACTAAAAGGTGGCGATCTGGGCTGGCGCAAGGCCGCTCAACTGCCGGGCCTGTTCGCACAGACACTCGACACGATGGCCCCAGGGGAAGTAAGCCCACCATTGCGTAGCGACGCTGGGATCCATTTACTCATGCTCTATGAGCGGCGTGGCGGCGGCGCGGAACAACTGGTTGAACAAAGCGAGATTCGTCATATTCTGATCAAACCCAACGAGATACGTGGCGATGAGGATGCGCGACTACTGGTAGCAGGCTTTCGTCAAAAAATAATCGACGGTGAAAACTTTGCCGATTTAGCTCGGCTGCATTCTGAAGACACCGGATCGGCTCTGAAGGGAGGCGAGCTCGGCTGGTCAATGCCTGGCCAATTTGTCCCGGAATTCGAAGACACGATAAAGACACTGGAAGTCGGCGTGATCAGCGAACCCGTACGAACCCAGTATGGCTGGCATATCATTGAGGTCACCGCACGACGAAACCAGGATTTTAGCGCAGAAATTTTGCGCACCCAGGCAACCAATCAAATACGACAACGCAAATTCGCCGAAGAGCTGCAAGTTTGGCTTGACGAAATTCGCGACGAGGCCTTCATAGAAATCAAATCATGACGCTACGTCTGGCCATTACCCCTGGCGAACCTGCCGGTATTGGCCCCGACTTACTGATCCAG
This sequence comes from Porticoccaceae bacterium, assembly GCA_041622295.1. Taxonomy (GTDB): domain Bacteria; phylum Pseudomonadota; class Gammaproteobacteria; order Pseudomonadales; family Porticoccaceae; genus HB2-32-21. The sequence goes on along the minus strand of JBFJZC010000019.1, from coordinate 9,318 downwards.
TTTATTCAGTCGGGATCTGCCCATGAACTGGTCGCGATTGCCGATCCCGAGCTGCTTGAGCAGCGCGCCAAGTTGCTTGGCATGCCACTGCGAATCCGGCCACCCTCAGGCAAAGCCCTCGCGCCGGGCGAACTGGCCATCGACCCAGTCAGGTTACGCACCCCTGCCACTGCAGGCGCGCTAAATGTGGACAATGCATCCGCCGTCATCGCCACCCTGCAAAGGGCAACCGAGGGCTGCCTGAGCGGTGAGTATGCTGCTCTCATTACCGGCCCCGTACACAAAGGTATTATCAACGACGCCGGTATCGCTTTCAGCGGACACACCGAGTACCTGGCCCAACTAGCGAATACAAACCGTGTAGTGATGATGCTCATCGCACCGGGCCTGCGGGTTGCCCTGGCCACGACGCATCTCCCCCTCGCTGCGGTACCCACCGCGCTGACTGCGGCACTGCTCGAAGAAGTGATAACCATTGTCCATACTGAGCTCCAGAACAAGTTTGCCATCGCCAACCCGCACATCCTGGTGTGCGGACTCAATCCCCATGCCGGAGAAGGCGGCCATCTAGGCACGGAAGAGATCACTATTATCGCGCCGGTTATCGAGCGCGTAAAAACCCTCGGTATGCATGTCACTGGCCCGCTGCCCGCTGACACGATTTTCACGCCCAAATACCTGCAGCACGCGGATGCTGTGTTGGCCATGTACCATGATCAGGGGCTACCGGTGTTGAAATACATCGGCTTTGGCAATGCTGTGAACGTTACGTTGGGGCTACCCTTTATCCGCACGTCGGTCGATCACGGCACCGCGCTTGACCTGGCCGGAAGCGGGCAGGCAGATTGCGGCAGTCTGGCAGCGGCTGTAGGTTGCGCCGTTGACATGGCGTCAACTCTAGCAGCGCATTAATTTGTAACCTCATCATGATGAACGAACGCACCCGCGCAAAAACTGTCCAGTCAGCGAAGCACCAGCCTCGAAAGCGCTTTGGCCAGAACTTTCTTTCTGATCAAACCGTTGTCGATAGTATCATCGCCGCCATCGGTCCCAGGGCGACGGACAAGCTGATAGAGATTGGACCCGGCATGGGGGTATTGACTGAACCCCTATTAAAGCGCTGCCCTACCTTGATTGCCGTCGAAATCGACCGTGATCTGGCCGAAGTCTTACGGGAGCGTTTCGCCTCGTATGCCGGATTTTCCCTCCATTGTGGTGACGCTCTGCGAACCGATTTTGCAGCACTCGGATCCAGTCAGCCTATGCGTATAGTCGGAAATTTGCCTTACAATATTTCGACCCCCTTGATGTTTCATCTGCTTACCTATAGTGAACAAATTATTGACATGCACTTCATGTTACAAAAGGAAGTCGTCGATCGACTGACAGCACACCCCGGCAGTAAGCTCTACGGCCGCCTCAGTGTGATGATACAGTATCATTGTGAGGTAGAAGCGCTACTGGCAGTGCCGTCATCGGCCTTCACACCGTCGCCGAAAGTCGCTTCAGCGCTGGCGAGGCTGGTGCCGCATGCTGTCCGTCCCCACTCCGCGCGAGACCCGGCGCTGTTTAGTCGTCTCGTCAATACCTGTTTTCAGCAGCGCAGAAAAACCCTTCGAAACAGCATCAAGGGACTAATTCAAACCGGCGTAACCATGGAAGGACTCGACATCGATTTAACAGCTCGCCCAGAAACGCTGTCCGTAGGCGACTTTGTCGCGTTGTCCAACCAGCTGAGCACCAAGTGATGACCAACTGCCCGATAGAGATTACAGTTGCTACCGAATACCTGCCCCACCAGTCGAAACCGAGTGATCGGCAATATGCCTTTGCCTACCACATCACCATCACTAACAAGGGGAGTGAACCTGCTCAGTTAATCAGCCGTCACTGGATAATTACAGACGGCAATGAAGCCCAGCAGGAGGTTCAGGGTATGGGCGTGGTTGGCGAACAGCCAATGATCGGCCCTGGCGAAGCCTACCAGTACAGTAGCGGTGTCATCCTGGAAACAGAAGTAGGCACCATGACTGGCACCTATCAGATGCGAGGCGCGTCCGGAGCACGCTTTGATGCACCCATTCCGGTTTTTTTATTGGCCACGCCCCGCGCAGTCCATTGAGCATACTCCTGAATGACTATTTACGCTGTAGGCGACATCCAGGGCTGCCTGGATCCCCTGCAAAGCCTTCTCGACAAGGTCTCATTTGATGCCACCAGGGATCAACTCTGGTCTACTGGCGACATCGTTAATCGTGGACCGAAATCACTGGAAACCCTGAGATTTCTGAAGAGTCTTGGCGAATCGTGTCGCATGGTGTTAGGCAATCACGACCTCCACTTATTGGCTGCCAGCAGAGGCTTCCGCCAGCTGACGAGTAAAGACACACTGACCGAGATACTCACCGCAAGCGATGCAGACGAGCTACTCGACTGGCTAATCGGCCAACCCCTGCTGATCCACGATAATGGGTACGTCATGGTACATGCGGGTATCCCGCCGCAATGGTCGCTTGAAACTGCGCTAGCAAGAGCCGCGCAGGTGGAAACCGCACTTAGCTCCACTCAGGCTGATATGTTTTTTGAGAACATGTACGGCAACGCGCCAACCAGATGGGATCGGGGACTGCCCCTCACGGAACAGTGGCGGACCATCACCAACTACTTCACGCGCATGCGTTTTTGCGATGCTGAGGGAAATCTTGAGCTTAGTTGCAAACAGGGACCAGATCAGGCCCCGGCAGGTTACCAACCCTGGTATTCACACACCGACCGGCAAACAACACACTGCAAGATAATCTTCGGTCACTGGGCTGCTCTGGATGGGCGAGATTGTGGAAACGGCCTTTTCCCTCTGGACACCGGTTGTGTATGGGGTAAACGTCTGCGGTTCCTCAACACATCAACCGGCGCCTATATTCACCACCCATGCTAAAAACCGCCTGCCACTGATTGGGCATTCTATGATCGCGCATTGTCGTCGCGTCCTGTAGCAATGACCGGTACTTGCTTCATAGTATGAAGCGACTGCACATCTGGCATAAAACTGCCGTTTGCTACACAGCAACTTACCGCATAACAAAAAGCCGGGGATTAACCCGGCTTTTTAGCATTACCAAACACCTGGTCAGATGATTTAGTCCTCGACCTCTTCGAACTCTTCTTCTGGCTCTCTCATCACTCGACCAATCAACTCGATGTACGCCATCGGCGCTTTATCACCGGTGCGGTATCCGCATTTGAGGATGCGCGTGTAACCACCGGGGCGCTCCTCATAGCGCGGCCCTAAATCTGCAAACAGTTTGCCCACGACCGCTTTACTACGCAGACGGTCAAAGGCCAGGCGACGGTTAGCCACACTGTCTTTTTTGGCCAGGGTGATCAACGGCTCTGCCACGCGCCGTAACTCCTTTGCCTTAGGCAAGGTGGTTTTGATGATTTCGTGCTCTAGCAGGGACGCCGTCATGTTGCGAAACATAGCTTTGCGATGCGAGCTATTTCGGTTTAGTTGGCGACCACTCTGTCGATGACGCATAGTCTTGCTTCCTGTCTATCTGTGACAACCCGCTGACAGCAGGTCTTCCACAAAATCAATATTACTAAAAGTTCTCTTGTTCTTGCCGAAGGCTAGCAGGTGGCCAGCTTTCCAGGCGCATGCCCAGAGACAGTCCCCTGGAAGCCAACACATCCTTGATCTCCGTAAGAGATTTTTTCCCCAAATTAGGCGTCTTCAATAATTCAACTTCAGTACGTTGAATCAGATCACCAATGTAATAAATACTCTCGGCCTTCAAGCAGTTGGCTGAACGGACAGTCAACTCCAGGTCGTCAACCGGACGCAGCAGGATGGGGTCGATCTCGTCTTCCCGCTCTTCTGGTTCGAGCTGCTTTTCACTTTCAAGGTCAACAAAAACCGCTAACTGTTGTTGCAGAATGGTCGCCGCTCGGCGAATTGCGTCCTCTGGTTCAATAGTACCGTCAGTTTCCAGGTTGAGGATCAGCTTATCCAGATCCGTGCGCTGTTCAACACGCGCACTCTCAACGACATAGGAGACACGACGCACTGGACTGTAAGACGCATCAAGGCGCAGTCGACCGATCGCCCGGGTTTCTTCTTCGTCACCGTCTCTTGCGTCGGCGGGCTGATAACCACGGCCCTTCATCACACGAAGGCGCATGTTCAATGCTGTGTTGCCAGAAATATGCGCGATAACGTGATCCGGATTTTTGATTTCGACATTACTGTCACATTTGATATCAGCCGCTGTCACCGTACCGACACCAGATTTGGACAACGTCACCTCAACCTCTTCCTTGCCATGCAATACGATCGCGACATTCTTAAGGTTAAGCAAAATCTCGATCACATCTTCCTGAATACCTTCAATTGCACTGTACTCATGCAGCACCCCGTCAATCTCGACTTCGACAATGGCGCAGCCTGGCATGGAAGACAATAAAATTCGGCGTAACGCGTTACCCAGCGTGTGTCCGAAACCCCGCTCCAGCGGCTCCAGTACGACCCGTGCATGGGTATCATCATATTCGGTTACGTCTATAGAACGCGGTGTTAATAAGTCGGTCGATGAATGTTGCATATCGGTAGCTTTCCTGGGTTCGATGCCGTTACTTGGAGTAAAGCTCTACGATGAGGTTTTCATTAATTTCACTGGGCAGATCACTGCGATCGGGAGCGCGTTTAAACACGCCTTCCATTTTGTTGACATCAACCTCAAGCCATTCAGAACCGCCTCGCTGCGCCGCCAATTGCAGTGCAGATTGAATGCGGAGTTGAGCCCTGGCCTTTTCTCGAATAGCGACAACATCGCCGTCCGCTACCTGAAAAGACGCGATATTGGCCTTTTGTCCATTTACCAGAACACAGTTGTGTGCAACCAGCTGTCGGGCTTCCGCGCGTGTAGAGCCAAAGCCCATGCGGTACACAACATTATCCAGCCGTCGTTCGAGCAAGCCCAGCAAGTTTTCACCCGTCGCACCGCGGAGTCTGGCCGCTGTCTTGTAGTAATTGCTGAACTGCTTTTCCAATACACCATACAAGCGACGCACTTTTTGCTTTTCTCGCAGCTGCACACCGTAGTCCGACAACCGGCTACGGCGCTGGCCGTGCTGCCCCGGGATGCTTTCCGCGCGACACTTGGATTCCAGGGGTCGTATACCGCTTTTCAGGAACAGATCCGTTCCCTCGCGTCGACTCAGTTTACAGGTCGGGCCGAGATATCTTGCCATCGATGCTATTCCTCTTAAACGCGACGTTTCTTGGGTGGCCGACAGCCATTGTGGGGGATCGGCGTCACGTCAGTGATATTGGTTACCTTCAGACCCGCGTTGTTGAGCGCACGTACCGCCGATTCGCGACCGGGTCCAGGCCCCTTAACCTCAACATCAACATTTTGCAGACCATATTCCTGTGCCGCGACAGCAGCCTTTTCCGCGGCCACCTGTGCCGCAAATGGCGTACTTTTGCGCGAACCCCGAAAACCGGAGCCTCCCGAAGTCGCCCAGCTCAGCGCGTTACCCTGGCGATCAGTGATCGTCACGATAGTATTGTTAAAGGATGCGTGAATATGCGCGATACCGTCGACGACGGTACGGGTAATCTTTTTGCGCGTCGGTTTAGCTGGGGTTTTTGCCATGTCAATTAGTTTCCTGGAACCACCTGTTCAACAAGTTGAGTCACTTAACGTTTGATCGGTTTCCGCGGGCCTTTACGGGTGCGGGCGTTGGTCTTGGTGCGCTGTCCTCGTAATGGCAGTCCGCGGCGATGCCGGATACCCCGATAACAACCGAGATCCATAAGCCGTTTGATGTTCATATTGACTTCGCGGCGCAGATCACCTTCTACCGTGTACTGCCCGACTGATGAACGCAAAACGTCCAGTTGCTCCTCGGACAAATCAGACACCTTCACCGAATCGGCGATACCCGCCTGCGCACAGACTTTTTTAGCCACGGTGCGGCCGACACCGTAGATATAGGTAAGAGAGATCACGGCATGTTTGTGATCGGGTATGTTGACGCCGGCAATACGGGCCATCCTGTTTACTCCAAAATAGCTGTTAATTACACGCTTTGGTGTTCACACACCCACTAAAACCGCCCTTTTTTAGCCGTTAATCGGCGCAAAAAAGGCGCAGTAGAATAGCTTCTAAAGCGATGAAAATCAATTGTTTAGTTTACCAATCAACCCTGGCGCTGCTTATGCCGCGGCTCAGCGTTGCAAATAACGCGCAGCACACCATTACGCTTGATCATCTTGCAGTTTCGACAAATCTTTTTTACCGACGCCCTAACTTTCATAACATCCACCTCAATACTTAGCGAGTACCGCTACCATAACCCTTCATATTGGCTTTCTTTAACACCGAATCATATTGATGCGACATCAGATGGGACTGTACCTGTGACATGAAATCCATTGTCACCACAACTGCGATAAGCAGTGAAGTACCACCGAGATAAAAGGGTACGTTAAAATATACATTCAAAAACTGCGGTAGCAGGCAAACTCCCGCGATATAAATACCGCCAACCATCGTCAACCGAGTCACCACGTTGTCGACGTATTTTGCCGTCTGCTCCCCCGGTCGGATACCCGGTAAGTACGCGCCGCCCTTTTTGAGGTTGTCGGCCACTTCCTTCGGATTAAACGTCAGGGCGGTATAAAAAAAACAAAAGAATATAATAAGTCCGGCAAACAAAATTACATGCAAAGGCTGACCCGGCCCTAGAAACAGCGAGACATCCTGCAACCAATCTGGCGCGCCAGCCCCCTGGCCGAACATTGCCGCCAGCGTTGAAGGAAACAATAAAATACTGCTGGCAAATATTGCTGGTATTACCCCCGCCATATTGACCTTCAATGGCAAATGACTGCTCTGTTGCTGATAAGCCCGCCGACCTTGTTGGCGCTGTGCATAATTAACGGTGATACGGCGCTGCCCCCGCTCGATAAACACCACGAAATACACGATTGCTACGGCCAGCACCGCGATCAAAAGCAGCGCAATAATATTCAAATCACCCTGCCGTGCGGACTCAAATGCCTGCCCCAATGCCCCCGGCAACCCGGCCACAATGCCCGCAAAAATCAACATGGATATACCATTCCCCACGCCGCGCTCGGTAATCTGCTCGCCCAGCCACATCAGGAAAACCGCACCGGTCACTAACGAAGTGATAGCGATCAGAAAAAAAGTGAACCCGGTGTAGTAGGCTAAGCCCTGGCCGGCCAGGCCATAAGCCATTCCCGTGCCCTGCACGAGCGCCAAAACAACTGTGCCATAACGGGTTAGCTGCGTCAGCTTTCTGCGCCCCGCCTCGCCTTCTTTCTTTAATTGCTCCAAGGACGGTGTCACTGACGCCATCAATTGCATAATAATGGATGCAGAAATATAAGGCATGATACCCAGCGCCAAAATACTCATACGCTCCAGGGCGCCGCCAGAAAACATGTTAAACATGCCCAGAATAGTGCCCTGGTTTTGCGTAAACAGCGCCGCGACGCGATCCGGGTCAATACCAGGCACGGGTATGTGCGTACCGACCCTGTAGATAACTAGAGCAAGCAACAAAAAGCGAAGGCGAGCCCACAGCTCGCCCAATCCTTTTTGCTTGCCCGCAGGCAAATTCGCTGGCTTACTCATTGTCTATACGCGGCCCGTCACAACGCAGCCCCTATTCAGACTCAACAACTTGCCCGCCCGCCGCTTCTAAAGCTGCTTTCGCTCCAGCAGTAATAGCGAGCCCTTTAATCGTCACAGGTCTGTTGAGCTGTCCCGATAAAAACACTTTTGCCCGCAACACGGAACTGTTGACCAAACCAGCCGCTCGCAGCGCTCCGAGATCCACCACCTCACCCTCAACAAGGTTGAGTTCGGACAGGCGGATTTGCGCACTGACCCGAGAAATACGCGACGTGAAACCATATTTCGGCAGACGTTTCTGCAGGGGCATTTGCCCGCCTTCAAAACCGGGCTTCACTTTACCACCAGAGCGCGCTTTTTGACCTTTATGCCCCCGGCCGCAAGTCTTGCCAAGGCCGCTGCCTATGCCCCGACCGACGCGCTTAGCGCCTGGTCGACTGCCCGCTGCCGGACTCAAGGTATTTAGCTGCATCTCAATTACCCTCGATTTTTACCAAGTAGCTTATTTTGTTGATCATGCCACGCACCGATGGCGTGTCTTCAACCACCACACTATGACCAATACGACGCAAGCCCAGGCCGTTCAAACAAGCCTTGTGATCGGGCAAGCGCCCTATCTGGCTCCGTATCTGGGTCACTTTTACTTTTCCAGCACTCGTCATATTCAATTCTTCCCGTAGCTTTACGTGCCAGGCCCTAACCGCGTATCTGTTCGACGGTTTTGCCGCGTTTTGCGGCTATTTCTTCCGGAGCGCGCATCGCCTCAAGGCCTTTAAACGTTGCTCTAACGACATTCACCGGATTAGTAGAGCCGTAGCATTTAGCCAGCACATTTTGCACGCCCGCCAACTCAAGCACAGCTCGCATCGCACCACCGGCAATGACGCCGGTACCTTCGGAAGCCGGCTGCATATAAACCCTTGATGCACCGTGACGAGACTTAATAGCGTACTGCAGTGTATTGTCACTGAGGTCAACCTGGATCATATTTCTACGAGCCGCCTCCATCGCCTTCTGGATGGCCAATGGCACTTCGCGAGCCTTACCTCGGCCAAAGCCCACTCGACCATTACCATCACCGACCACGGTCAGCGCAGTAAAGCCAAAAATGCGGCCACCTTTTACGGTCTTGGCGACACGGTTAACCTGAACCAGCTTTTCCATCAGCCCTTCATTGGGATCTACATCACGCGGGTTTTTCTTAGCCATTGTTCTACCTTTAGAATTCCAGTCCGCCTGCTCGTGCGGCGTCAGCCAGGGCCTTGACCCGCCCATGATACTTAAATCCGCCACGGTCAAATGCGACGCGAGTGACACCAGCCTGTCTGGCTCGCTCCGCAATCAACGCGCCGACAGTTTCCGCAGCCGTAACATTGCCGCTACTACCCTGATCGCGAATAGTGCTGTCGAGTGTTGAAGCACTGGCCAGCACGTTATCACCCCCCGTTGTCGGCGCGATAATTTGCGCATAGATATGCCGGGAAGTTCGGAAAACAGTCAGCCGGGATGCGCCTAATTCGCGCATTTTGGCACGTGACCTACGCGCCCTGCGTAACCGTGATTGTTTCTTGTCGCTCATAATTAGAACCCGCTACTTCTTCTTCGCTTCTTTGCGACGCACAAATTCATCAGCGTAACGCACACCCTTACCCTT
>JBFJZC010000018.1:0-19067 GCA_041622295.1 Porticoccaceae bacterium | reverse complement strand
GGGTCCGAGGTCTGGCAGTTGTCATTGATGACGATGCCGCCGCGCTCGCCGACGTCGAGGCCGAATTTCCGGGCCAGGGCATCCTGGGGGCGAATACCGGCGGAGAATAGCAGCACGTCGGTTTCAATTTCGCTGCCGTCGGCAAAGGTCATTTTGTGAAAGTGCTTGTCGCCAGCACCGATATTTTGTGTGTTTTTACCGGTGTGAACGAATACCCCGAGGTCTTCAATTTTCTTGCGCAGCACGGCGCCGCCGCCGTCGTCCACCTGCACTGCCATTAGCCGCGGTGCAAACTCAACCACATGGGTAGTGAGTCCCAGATCCTTTAATGCCTTGGCCGCTTCTAATCCCAGCAGGCCACCGCCGATGACAACACCGACCGAACCGCCTGCGGCGCCGGCGCGAATGGCTTCGAGGTCTTCAATGGTGCGGTAGACAAAACAGTTGTCCCGGTCGTGTCCGGGGATGGGGGGCACAAAGGGGAATGAGCCCGTGGCCAGCACCAGTTTGTCGTAGGCCAGGGTTTCGCCCTTTCTTGAGGTAACGGTTTTGGCGTCGCGATCAAGGGCGACGGCTTTGTCGCCGAGCAGCACGCGAATATTGTGAGAGGCGTAAAAACCCTCTTCAACCAGCGACAGGTCGTGCGCCGAGCGGCCGTTGAAAAATTCGGTGAGATGCACCCGATCGTAGGCCACGCGAGGTTCTTCGCAAAAGACGGTGATAGCGAGCTGAGCGGCAACGCCAGCGTCGGCAAGCGCCTGCAGAAATTTGTGGCCCACCATGCCGTTGCCGATGACTACAACGCTTTGTTTTGAACTCATGGTTTTGAACTCATTGCTTTGAACCCATTCTCGTAAACCCCTGTTACTGCTGCTGTCTGGCCCGTGGCTTATTGCGCCAACGCCTGCACCAATGTTTGCGCCAACGCTGGTCTTTATTGATCGATTTAAAAATGGCCGTCCAAAAAGAACCACCGCTAACAATGTCGACTTTCAATAAACACCACTAAATAAGTACCTAGCACACACTGTGCCAAGGCCTTAAAAACCTTGTTGCTGGTAAGTTAGCGTCGCTTTGGCTGCAGGGGGGCGGTCGTAACGGCGTTGAGGCGGGGGCTTAGGTACCGAGAAAGGGTGACCATAACTAATATTTATAGAGATGATTTTTGTCAAAATGATTAATCATGGTGCGTCCGCCCCAAGTTTGGGCGGATTGTCGCCCCAGTCTCGACGCTCAGATCGGTATTTGATGCACCATACCGGATCAGGATTGTTGCCTGGTTTATTCGCGTTAAAGTTATTTATTCTTTAATCGCATTGCCCTGCTTCCCTTTAGTGCCTTACCAGAGGTGCTTTGCCTGAGGTGGCTGCTCAGAGCCAAGACATCATGAGCGCTGTCTTGGCATAACGGTTGCACTGCCGATGTAGAAAGGTGACACGGACCGACCTCGCCGCCTGTCATAACGTCGATACGTTGTTGCCTGGAAAAATTTTATTACCTGGAGAAACTGGTATTTTTATGTCGGAAAAACTGCAGTTACTGTCATTTACAGGGAAGTATCGTATTTTGCACACCACCTGGCTGGCGTTTTTTATCAGCTTTATGGTGTGGTTTAACCATGCGCCGCTGATGGTCATCATTCGCGAGGTGTTCGCGCTCAGCGATCAGGAAGTCAGTGTGCTGCTGTTACTCAATGTCGCACTGACTATCCCGGCGCGTATTGTCGTCGGTATGTTGGTGGACACCTACGGCCCGCGGCGTTTGTTTTCGAGTATTTTAGTGGTGTCCGGTGTGCTATGTAGTTTCTTTGCCCTGGCGCAGACGTTCCAGCAACTGGCGCTCGCTCGATTTTTGCTGGGCTTTGTTGGCGCAGGCTTTGTGGTGGGTATTCGCATGATTGGCGAATGGTTTCCGGCCCGGCAGGCGGGCTCGGCGCAAGGCATTTATGGCGGCTGGGGAAACTTTGGATCGGCGGCATCGGCCATGCTGCTACCCAGTCTCGCATTGTGGTTTGGCGGGGAAAACGGTTGGCGCTATGCGCTGCTGTGCACAGCAGCTATTTCGTTTCTCTATGGTATCTACTATTTTTTCGCCGTCACTGATACCCCTAAAGGTTCAACTTACTTCAAACCCAAAAAAATGGGCGCCATGGAAGTGACCAGCAAGGGGGACCTGGCGCTTTATTTGGTGATGAGCGCTCCGATATACGGCGCACTTGGATTGCTCATATGGAAACTTTCGCCAGCGGGGATGAACTGGTTTTCCGGCCAGGTCGCATTAGTTGCTTATGCGGGCATCCTGGCCATTTATTTTTATCAGGCCTATAAAATTATTGAGGTGAACAAGGGTATTTTTAGTCAACAAGTGCCTGAGATGTTCCGTTACCGTTTCAAACAGATTGCGATTCTGGATCTCGCCTACCTGGTGACCTTTGGTTCGGAGCTGGCACTGGTTTCCATGTTGCCACTGTTTTATACAGATACCTTTAAGTTATCGCCGATCATGGCGGGGGTGTTGGCCGGGGCCTATCCGGTGATGAATTTGTTCGCGCGGCCTGGTGGCGGTGTGCTCAGTGACAGGATCGGTCGCAAGCGCTCCCTGACTATATTGTTTGCTGGCATCGTGCTGAGCTTTATGGTGCTCGGTCAGGTCACGGCAGACTGGGCAGTGGCGGTGGTCGTCTTCGTTACGCTGGTGTGCGGTCTGTTTGCCAAGGGCGGCTCTGGCGCGGTATTTGCGATGGTGCCACTGATTAGCCGTCGCATGACCGGACAGGTGGCCGGTATGGCGGGTGCCTACGGCAACGTCGGTGGCCTGGTGTTTTTGACGGTGCTGTCATTTGTCGCGCCGCAGACGTTTTTTCTGGTGATTGGTGGCGTCGGTGCGCTGGTACTGGTACTTATTCTGGTTTTTCTGGATGAACCTCGAGGTCAAACTGCCGAGGTGCTTGAAGATGGCACCGTGCAGATGATAGACGTGGCCTGAAGCAGAACCGTACACTCCAGCAATGAATGCCAACGAGCTGATAAGTCTGGGTCAATATTCTGACCGCGGCACTAAAGAAGATAACCAGGATAGCTATGGCGTGCTGGTGCCTGAAGAGCCCGCTCTGAGCCACAAGGGTATAGTCGCCGTGCTGGCGGATGGCGTCAGCGGATGCGATGCTGGCAAGGTCGCCAGCGAAACCTGCGTGGCCAGTCTGCTGGGAGACTATTACTGCACGCCGGATTCGTGGACAGTAAAAAACGCTGTCGAAAAAGTTTTACTGGCAACCAATCGCTGGATGTACGGGCAGGGCCAGCAGGGGCTCGATCCTCGCAAGGGTCTGGCAACCACCCTCAGCGCATTGGTGGTGAAGTCATCCACAGGGTATATCTTTCACGTTGGTGATACCCGTATTTATCGTTTGCGCGGTACGGATCTTGTTCAGTTGACCAATGATCATCGGGTCTGGGTGTCCGAGGACAAAAACTACCTGACGCGCGCCATGGGCATCGAGCTGCGGCTGGATATTGACTACCACAAATTTGTAGTTGAGCCAGGCGATATTTTTATATTGACCACGGACGGTGTCCACGAATATTTGCCGGATGCTGCTATTACGGAGAGGGTGTCCAGGAATGTGGACAATCTCGATCGTGCCGCCCGCGAAATCGCCAGACTGGCGTTGACCAACGGCAGCCCGGACAACGTGACCTGCCAGATTATTCGCCTCAATCAATTGCCTGGCCTCGGCGAAGAAGCGCTGTACAAAAAGCTAACAGAGTTACCCTTTCCGCCCGAACTCAGCGCGGGCATGAAACTTGATGGCTACAGGATTCTGCGGGAACTGCACGCCAGCAAGCGCACCCAGGTCTATCTGGCGGTAGATGAAGACACTGGCGAGCAGGTGGTATTGAAGACGCCATCGGTAAATTATGAGGACGACCCGGTATTTCTCGATATGTTTATGCACGAGGAGTGGGTGGGCAGTCGGCTGACTAATAATCACGTATTGCGTGTCGTTGAGCAGCGCAGGCCGCGTCATTTTCTGTATTACGTTTCCGAGTACGTCGATGGACAGACCCTGCGCGGCTGGATGCATGATCATCCCGAACCGGATTTAACCGAGGTGCGTGAAATCACCGATCAGATCGCACGGGGTTTAATGGCCTTCCACAAAATGGAAATGATCCATCAGGATTTAAAACCTGAAAATATCATGATTGACGACCAGGGGACGGTCAAAATTATTGATTTTGGTTCAACAAAAATTGCTGGTATAGAGGAAATTGCTTCGCCCTTACAGCGTCTGACACTGCTGGGCACTAAAAACTATACCGCGCCTGAATACCTCCTCGGATACCCCTGCTCGATCCGTTCAGATATTTTCGCACTCGGCGTTATTGTGTACGAGGTGCTGACTGGGCATTTGCCCTATGGCGAGAAGTATGACGAGGGCTCCGTGCAGAAAATGGACTATATCTCGGCTCGCCGCTGGGTGCCGGGATTACCTGTGTGGATCGACCGCGCTCTGGAAAAAGCGGTAAAAAAAAATGCCGACTGGCGTTACGGCGAACTCTCGGAATTTATACACGATTTGTCGAATCCAAACGAAGCGTTTTTGCGTGATTTAGACGAACCCCTGCTGACGCGAGACCCCCTCGCGTTTTGGCAGGGTCTCGCTATTTTAAGTGTCATTATCAATATGTTGCTGATTGCCAATATATTTTTCTGAGTAATAATTGCCGCTGATGACACTGCGAGCTTCCCGGCCTCGTCTGTGGGTTTTCGGACTTCAGTGCGTAGCGCACTCAGCGAGGAAGGCGAGCAGGCTATCCCGGTAATCATAGTAATCGGGGTGCTCGAGTAGAGCTTTGCGCGTCCGGGGCCGGGGTAGCTTGATGTCGATAATTTTGCCCACCTGAGCTTCCGGGCCGTTGGTCATCATCACCACCCGGTCGGCGAGGAGAATGGCTTCGTCGACGTCGTGCGTGACCATCACGGCGGTGAGTTTGGTACGCTCCCAAACCTCCATTAATACTTCCTGCAATTCCCAGCGGGTGAGCGAATCGAGCATACCGAAGGGTTCGTCCAGCAGTAATAACTTTGGCGACAGCGCAAAGGCGCGGGCGATGCCGACACGCTGCCGCATGCCGTTGGACATGTCCGCTGCCTTTTTGTCGAGTGCATCGCCAAGGCCAACTCTGGTCAGGTAGTACTCGACCAGGTCATCCCGTTCATTTCGCTCGGCGTGTGGATAAACACTCTCGACACCGAGCGCGACATTGGCCCGGGCGGTCAACCAGGGGAAAAGGCTCGGCGCCTGAAAGACCACCGCGCGATCTGGTCCCGCAGAATCCACTTCTTTGTTGTCGAGAATAATACCGCCATTGCTGATTTCATTAAGTCCCGCGCACATGGATAGCACCGTCGACTTGCCACATCCAGAATGCCCGATGAGCGAGATGAATTCGCCTTTGCTGACCTTCAGATTGAAGTCTTTGACTACGGCGACCGGTCCTTTCTGGGTTGCATAAACTTTGTCGAGGCCCGTGAATTCCAGGTAACGTTCGCGACCGAGATCCTCGTTGTTCGGTTTCAGGGCCGTGGTGTCTAGCTTCCAGTCGATGCTGGTGTTGGGTCGAATGGGTGGCAGCTTGACAGTTGCCTCGCTCATCGCTGTTTTAATCCCAATATCCATCAGGTATTGGGTAATCTGCGCGCGCAGGACCTTGAATGCGGGATCGTGATTCATCCTGGTGCGGTCCCTGGGGCGCGGCAGATCGACGCTGAATACTGGCCCAAAGGTGGCATTTGGTCCGGGCTTGAGCGGAATTACCCGATCTGCCATCAACAGGCCCTCGTCAACATCATTGGTAATGAGTATCACAGTTTTTCGGTCCTGCTCCCAAATTCGCAGAATTTCTTCCTGAAGGTTGGCGCGCGTCAACGCATCAAGCGCGCTCAGTGGCTCGTCGAGCAGCAAAATATCGGGACTCGCGGCCAGTGCCCGTGCTACGGCCACACGTTGGCGCATACCACCGGATAGTTCGGCAGGACGTTTCTGGCTGGCCGGTTCAAGGCCGACCATTTTGATGTATTTGCGCGTGTGCTCATCGCGCTTTGCTTTTGGCCAGTCAGCAAATACCTGATCAACGGCCAGCGCGACGTTGCCGTGCACTGTCAGCCAGGGCATCAACGAATAGCTCTGGAAGACGACGCCGCGATCTGCGCCGGGCCCGGTTATAGGGATGCCAGACTTGGTGATGGCGCCGCTATCAGGCGCAATCAGTCCGGCGATGGCGGAAATCAGGGTGGTTTTACCGCTCCCTGAAAATCCGACGATTGCTACGAATTCTCCTTCCTGAATAGTAAGATTAATGTTGCTGAGCACCTCGGTTCTGCTGGCGCCTTCGCCGTAGCTTTTGCTGACGTTTTTGAGTTCTAGTAATGTCATACGATTGTTCCTGATAATGGCAGAGGCAAAATCATTGCAGATGGCTGGCGCATATCGGGGCGTCCCGGCTCTTGCAGCGCACTGCATAAAGCTTGTATCGCACCGCTCGAAGACAAACGCTTACGCATTGTTATCGCCAAAAGAAAAAATGTTTTGCAGGGTTTGCATGAATCGATCAAGCAAAAAGCCGATGATGCCAATGGTGAATACCGCGACCATAATACGACCCAGGGAATGGGAACTGCCGTTTTGAAATTCGTCCCAGACGAACTTACCCAGCCCGGGGTTTTGCGCGAGCATCTCCGCGGCGATTAATACCATCCAGCCGACCCCGAGGGATAGGCGCAGACCAGTAAATATCAGCGGTAATGATGATGGCAAAATGATTTTAGTGATCTGCGTCATCTTGCTGAGCCTGAGTACTTTGCCGACATTTATCAGATCCCTGTCGATAGAAGAAACGCCCACCGAGGTGTTAATCAGCGTCGGCCATAGCGAGCAGAGAGTGACCGTAATGGCGGAATTCAGGAAGGACTTGTCAAACCAGGAGTTATCGGTGGTGACATACAGGGCGCTGACGACCATGGTCACAATGGGTAACCAGGCGAGCGGTGAGACCGGTTTGAAGATTTGAATTAGTGGATTAATGGCAGCATTGATGGTCGGGCTCATGCCACAGACGATGCCCAGGGGTACCGCTACTATGGTGGCCAGGATGAACCCGGTAAAGACTGTGTAGAGACTGGTAACGATCTGGTCAAGGTAAGTGGGTTTGCCGGTGTAGGGTCGGGCTTTGATGACAGTATTGGGGTTTGCCGCGAGCTTGCTGGCGTTGCGCTCATTCTGCCGTTGGTGGAATGCCTGTTCTTTGCCGCGCTCAACGCGATGCTCTTCCATCAATCCTTTTGATTCATGCCAGACCTGTGCGGGTCCGGGTACAACACCAAGGCTGGTTTCAATCTGGGCTGCGCCCCAATGCCACAATAGCAGGAAGCCCAGGAAAAAGATTACCGGCGCACCGACCACGCGCGATAACTCGCCTAGTTGCGTGCGGGGGTTTTCTCCCCCAGCGAGTTTAACGAGCGGCACAAACCAGGTCAGACCAAGCAGATCCAGAAGCTTATTAATACGCACATAAAGCGGCGTCCCGGGTCGTGGCCGGTCAGTTTGACCGGCTGATGTTGGAGGCGTTTTAGGTGGCATAGTGGGTGTGTTTGGCGGTGTATCTGGTGGCGAATTTGGCGGTGTATGTGCTGATGCGTGAGCAGATGAGTTATCTGGATTCGTTGGCATAATCCTGTCCAGGTTCCGGTTGGCGTTGTCAGTTAGGGGCGGCGTAACAGTTTGTAGGGGAGGTGCGACAGTTTGATTCATGATTTCTTGCTCCCGTTGCATACCCACGGTGGGTGGGTATGTAGGCACGATAATTACTTGAGGGAGCCATCAGCCTTGAGGCCAATGGGGAATTTCTCGAGATAGGCATTCGGCTGAGTGCCGTCGAAAACAATGCCGTCAATGAAGTCGCTCTGTGGCGGTTTGAAACCGGTTTCGGCGGTGAAGTTGGGGAAGTTCTCCGCGGTGATAACACCTTCCGCTATCAGTGCTTGTGCCGCTGCAGTATAGATATCTGCGCGGTAGACACTTTTTGCTGTATCGACGTACCAGCTATCAGCCTTACTGTCGCCGATCTGTCCCCAGCGGCGCATCTGAGTCAGGTACCAGATCGCGTCTGAATAATAGGGGTAGGTCGCGTGGTAACGGAAGAATACGTTGAAGTCTGGTATATCGCGTTTGTCACCTTTTTCATATTCGAATGTGCCGGTCATACTGTTGGCGATAACGTCGTAGTCGGCACCAACATAATTTGACTGAGACAGATATTTGACCGCTTCGGGGCGATTAGCATTATTATTTTCGTCAAGCCAGTATGCGGCGCGAATCAGGGCTTTAACAACGCGTACTGTCGTATTGGGGTATTTTTCGGCGAATTCCCTGGTAATGCCGAAGACTTTTTCCGGGTTGTTTTTCCAGATTTCATAGTCGGTAATGACGGGGACGCCAATACCTTTAAATACCGCCTGCTGGTTCCATGGTTCACCGACGCAGTAGCCGTGAATCGTGCCGGCTTCCATGGTGGCAGGCATTTGCGGTGGTGGCGTGACCGATAACAAAACATCGGCATTTAGCTGGCCGCTGATATCGCCTTTGGCGGGCGCGTAGTACCCGGGATGAATGCCGCCAGCAGCGAGCCAGTAGCGCAGTTCATAATTATGGGTGGACACCGGAAATACCATGCCCATCTTGAAAGGTTTGCCTGCTTCTCTAAATTTATCGATAACCGGTTTGAGGTAATCCGCCTTAATCGGGTGTACAGGTTTGTCGTCACTTTGCAGTGGAATATGCGGTTTCATCTGTGCCCAGATGTCATTTGAAACTGTAATGCCGTTGCCGTTGAGATCCATGCTAAACGGCGTGATGATGTGGGCTTTGGTGCCGAAACCAATCGTGGCGGCCAACGGTTGGCCGGCTAGCATATGTGCTCCGTCAAGTTGACCGTCTATTACTCCGTCGAGCAGAACTTTCCAGTTAGCCTGAGCTTCCAGGGTCACGTACAAACCTTCGTCTTCGAAATAGCCTTTTTCATAGGCAATGGCAAGTGGCGCCATGTCGGTGAGTTTGATAAAGCCAAATTTTAGATCCGCTTTTTCCGGTTCGCCAATCCCTGTGGCGGACCAGGCCGCTATGGATAGTGCCGAGCTGGCAATGGCAATTGCGCTTACGGTGGCGTTTGCCAATGCCTTTGCCTTTGTACGGGATGCAATTTTCTGGACGTATAGATATGCTGAAAGTACCGTGCTTATTGTCTGACTAAACATAAACGTAACTCCTGGGTGCACTGCGTTCACCATTAAAGTGATACTGTAAAATGGTCATTAAAATATGACGCCAAAAACTGAATACTCGGAATAATAAAAATCAAGTAGTAAAATAAAAAATGCCCGTCAGTCGCAGAAATGTGGTGATTGCGAGTGATGGGCATCGTTGCCAAAGGTAAAGGTTTACAGCGGAATAAGTCGGAATTACCTGGCTGCGATATTAATAAATACAATATGTATGCCAACATTCACGAAAATATATGCAGGCTAAAAAAATATCCAAAAATGGACATTTAGAGGGGTTTTAAGGGGTGTCAAAAGCTGCGTGGATATGTAGAAAACTATTTATATTTTCAATCAGTACGCCGCTGGTTCCGAAATTATTGGCGTCGGAATGAGGTTTATGCCAGCCTGACTGATAGTGTGCACTGTTGTGGGGTAGCCGACCAGTAATGGTGCGCGTTTAACGGGCGGCGGATATAAAAATTAGCAGGCGCATGGCAAAAATGTTTTGTTTTCGAGAATGCGGTCTGGGCCAAGTTGAATATGCTTGGCGAGGGTGTGAGCCTCGCTATGGCTGACCTCGGTCTTGTAGTCCTGTTGCGGCGAGTCCCAACCCAGGTGAGCCGCAGCTTCGCGAAACAGGTCGGTTCGATAAACTTTTTTACTCTGTGAGCAAAGCTGATCGCAGGTGATAGTTTTGCCCACCAGGTCGTAACTTTTTCTAAGCAGGTATTCCGCTCTGGAGCGCCATGGAAAGCCGGCGTGGTGGTGGTGAAAAACGAGGAAATCCTCGTTGCTTACCGGGATGCCGTGTTTGTGGTATCGAAACCGACCGATCAGGGCCGGTTCGATGAAATATCCCGGTAAATCGAGGTAGTGCTGCCGCGCGAGAATGTTAACGGCGCGACGGCGGTTTTCTGCCTTTGATAACCATGCTGAAGCCTCCATAACGGCCAGACGTAAACGAAGATGTGTCGCGGGATACAACTGGTGCCAATGTTCGGTGACCACCAGCGCCTTTTCCGGGGCGTTATTCCAGATTTGATAACCCGTGACCATTACGTTACCAACGCCAGCCTGCACCGCAACGGAATTCCATGGCTCACCGACACAAAATCCGTCTATCGTGCCCTGAGACAGGTTGTCTACCATTTGTTCTGGCGGCAACACGATGATTCTGACGTCCCCGTCGGGCGAAATGCCGCCTGATTCCAGCCAATGCCGCAGCTGGAACGTATGCATGGAATAGGGGTAGACGGTTGCCAGGGTTAGTTGTCGCGGTGAATTTTTGATGAACTGGCGCAAGCGTCGCGCCGCCAGAACTGGATCTGGAATACCGTGGGAGTCATTTTGAGGCAGATTGAGGCGTTCGCTAATACCTGCGGCGAGGGTGATTGCATTACCATTCAAACTGAGCATCAGGCCGGTGATAAACGCCTTGCGGCTCTTGTCCGTGTGGACATCTGCGACAACCGGTCCCATGAGTGGCATAGGGGCCAGCATTTGCGCCGCGTCCAACGCGCCAATCATCACTTTGTCCCGAATATTGGACCAGGAAACCTCCCTGCATAGCTCCACCTCCAGGCCGTAACGGGCAAAGAATTTTTTCTCCTGGGCGATGATGAGTGGCGCGCTGTCGGACAGGCGCATAAAGCCAATTTTCAGGCGGACGTTTTCCGCTGAGTCAAGATTGATTGCGTTCATTTATTCGTGCCTCGGTTCGTACCTCAGTTCGTGGCTCTTGGTGCGGGCCAATCTTGTCTTTATCGAGAATGGCGATCACATTGCGGGCTACTTCGGCAATGGCCTGACTGTTGTTCATGGCCAGCGTGCGCATATTTTTGTAAGCGAGTTCTTCCGATATTTTCTGGTGTTTCATGAGCAAGCGTTTGGCTCGTCCAATGCACTGATGGTCGGCCAGCTGTTGTTGACTGTCGCTAAGCTGACGGCGCAGCGCCTGGAACATTTCAAACTGAGCGATAGCGACGTCAATGATTGGTTTTACTTTGCCGGGGTTAATGTTTTCCATCATGTATGCGCTTACCCCTGCGCCGATGGCCCGATGAATAAATTCGGGATCGTCCTCGTTGGAAAACATAATGACCGGTGTTGGGTTACGCAGGTTGATAATTGCCAGGCTTTCCAGGATGTCTCGGTCAGGTGATTCGATGTCAATCATGACGACATGGGGCTTATGCTGCTGTATCTGAAACAGCAGGCCCGATGCGGTGGTCAGCATTGAAACCACTTGAAATCCAGCCGAAGTAAGTGTCTGTTCTACCATAGCGGCCCGTAGATGCTGGTCGTCGACCAGCATTACCCGAATGTCTTTACGGTCAGCGGAGGTCACGTTCGCGTCCCCGTGGTTGAGCGGCCGCGGCAAGGCGGGTTAATGGAGAGCCGAAGCCGCTGTGGTCCATTAGTCGCAGTGATTTATTAGTCACGGTGGTTCAGTGCGGGGCTATTGACTGAGAATTTCCTGGGGCTGGCGCTGTGCAAATCCCAGATAAGTCGCATCAAATACAGCTTCGGTTATCAAAATGCGGCGCTAAGTTCTAGCCATGCCTTGTCGGTGTCGACAGAAAAGTCGTTGGCATTGTAGGCGGCATATTTGAATAACACGCTGTAGTTTTTGCTGATTGGGTATGCGGCGACAAAATCGAGCTCGCTACCGTAATCCATACTCCCTTTTTCGGCTTTAAAGTCATGATAAAAAGCGATCAGAGTCACACCAGCAATTTTGGTTGTCAGTTTTAGGTAGCTATCCTCGATACCCTTGACCGGTGTAACGAGGAATTTATCTGCAAAGCCCTGGAATTTGTGGAGTGTGGCCAACGGTGTTTGAAAGCTGACGCCGTTGTCGCTGCTCAATACCTCGCGGCCAATGGCCAGGCTAAACGGCCTGAACCCGGTGGTTAGCTCACCCAGGTAGTAATTGGTGGAAAAATCGGCGGGGTTATTATCGTGTTCTTTTTGTTTGGCTGCGGTGAGCTGAATACCGAGACTGATGCTATCTGATAGTCTGACGGCGCCAATATAATCAAGGCCATAGGTCTTGCTGGATAGGGCGGGGGCTTCGTCGAAGTCAAGGATATAGCTGAACGCAGAAACGGTGTGACCTTCGGCGATTTTATAGCTGAGCAGGGTGGCATGGGTGTCCCCTGCAAACTCTGCATCGGCGCCCTCGGGGCCAAATATACGATTGACCTGCCAGATATAGCTGTAGTCAACAGTCAGCCCCGCAAGGGGTGTTAGTTGTATTCTGGCTGCATCAAAAGTTTGTTCGTTTTGACGCCACGCCACACCGCCAAGAAAACGTTGGCCAGCATGATCAATGCGTTGACGGCCGACAGTAGCAGTGTTTTTGTCATTAAAGGCGTAACTGATAAAAGCCTGGTTTATTTCAGTGTAATCGGGGTCTGCGACTACTGGGTAGGCGGTCTTGCCGTTCTCTGTGTTGTTAAAATTGTCACCACCGAGGTAGGCGACGTTATCGACTTCTACAACGCCGTGAAAGCCGCTTATCTTGCCTGACGTCAGTGTTACCCTTGATCTTAAAGTGGATGCACCAGCGTCTTTTGGCAGACCCTCCTGATCGACAAACTCATAACGGTAGCGCAAATTCAGGGCGATATCGCCGCCGTCAATGGCTTTGCTGATGCGGTCTGCAGCCGAATCTGCAGCGGCTAAACTTGCTGCTGTCAGGCCGATCAACAGGGCCCCAACAACGCCGGGGGTAATAATTTTTCTGCGTATTAGCATGCTAACTCTCCTGGGTTAATTGCAATTGACAATAATCCGCTGATCATCGCCTGCAGTTGGTTAGGCAAAAAAAAGTCCATAGACCACCAGGGGGGCGGATGATCTATGGACAGCGTTGCCCAACAGGCGGAGGCTGTTATTGGTGCTGAAACTGCCTGCCTGTAACGGGCTATACAAGCTTTGTGCCAATTTAGGTAATGGCCGTGGGCGGTCAGTTTGCGGCTGCGTTTGTGACGGTTTGAGGAGGATTGTGTCTTACAAATGTGCAGCATGCGTCTTTTTAGGGCGGTAGGGCGGTGGCCTAAGGGTCTGGGTCGAGGTGAGCGTTGAGTAAGAAGCGCTTGACGATTAGCGCGATGCGAAGCGACAGATCGGACGCTGCGGATCTGATCTATCGCATTCCTCGCCTGCCCAATTGGTGGTTTACGATGTGGATGGTGTGTTGCGTCGGTGGTTCGTAGCGCGGGGATTCCGTGACGCCGGTGGTTCGAGGTGTTGACGCTGTGCTAAATTGCGCTGCATATTTTTGACCACGACGTTTTACAGGTGCCCAGGATGACCGGACAGCAACTCCCTTCGCGACTAACAGCAGATCATATTCGCCGACACTTTGTCGACGGCGTTAACATTTTTGTATCCGGGGGCGCCGGTCAGCCCGACGCCCTGATTCGCGCGATAGAGCAGGCAGAATTGTCTGCAAGTTTCCGTGTTATCGATAATTCACTGCCCACCATGACACAACTGAATCCCAACCAGTTTTCTTCCGGCGCGCTAATGAATACCGGTTTTTTTGTGGGTGGTTACCGTGAGTATTATGCTCAGGGCAAGCTTGAGTTTGTGCCCGCTTTTCACTCAGCTCGATTTCGGGCAATTGACGATGAATACAATATCAACATTGCATTGCTCAAAGTGTCTGAGCCGGATTCAAAGGGCTATTGCAGTGCCGGGCTACATGCTGACTATTCGGAGACCATGCTGGCGCAGGCCGATCTGATCATTGCCGAGATCAATCCCTGCATGCCCTATATCGACGATGCCCTGAAAATATCGTTAACGGATATCAACTATTGTGTGACCAGTGATGAGCCATTAATCGAATACAGCGTGGCGCCTAGCACGGAAACTGATATAAAAATCGCCAGTTACATCGCTGATCTGGTTGAAGATGGTGATTGCCTACAGCTAGGCATTGGTACATTGCCGGTATCGATTCTCGAAAGCCTCACCAGTAAGCAGGACCTGGGTATTCATACCGGTTTGCTGACTGAAGCTGTGATGCCGCTCGTGGAAGCGGGCGTGGTCAATGGCCGCAGGAAAAATATTGATACTGGCAAAATCACTACCGGTATTGCTGCAGGCAGCACTGCGTTTTACCAGTGGTGTGCGACCTGCCCGGACCTGCGTATGAAGCCGGTGAATTACACCCACGATGGCGGTGTGCTGGCCGGTATTGATCGGCTCGTTGGCATTAACACCACACTTGAAATAGATCTGTTTGGTCAGGTGAATAGCGAAACCATTAACGGCAGGCAGATTGGTGGTGTCGGAGGCCTGGTCGATTTCCTGCGTGGTGCGCGGACATCCCGGGGCGGGCGCAGCATCATCGCGCTGCACTCGACGGCCCGCAAGGGCAGCATTTCCAAGATCGTGCCGCTGCTAAACAGCGCACCGGTAACGGTGATGCGTGACGACACCGATTATGTGGTGACTGAGTTTGGTGTGGCGCGGCTGTCGAATCTGTCGGTGGAAAAACGCGCGCAGGCGTTAATTAATATTGCCCACCCGGAATTTCGCGCATCGCTGACCAGCGCGTGGCAGGCGCTGTTAGCCAAATTCTAGCTTGGCGGTTTGGTTCTTCTAGATTGGCGGTTTGGTTCTTTATGTCCGGCGGTTTCGTTACCCGCGAAAGGGTCTGCTGGGACTGACCCTGGCGCCGTGTTGGTCAATCACTGCTGGTTGGTTTATCTGAACAGAAGCGGTTGGCGCCGCGCTTGTACTTCAGTTGGCCCCGGTTAGCGGAGTTTTGTCGTTTGATCGTATGATTATTTTTGGTCATAGATAGTCAAAGCGTGTGTCGCCGTCAATGGTTGTTGTGAGCGATTCGATATCGTAGCCCGTACAAACAATTACTATTACTGGCCATTGCTTGCATCTTAAACTTCGGATGCGCGACCAGGCGAGAATGAATAGTCTCAGACGACCAGTTAATGTTGTTTTAAAATCGCGCAAAATTACCTCAAATGGACTATAAAATTTGCAAGAAAGAGGCGTAGGCCCCTTATTTAACGGATCGAATCAAGGTGATCAAGTATCGCGGGGAGGGGCCGAATCAACACTTTCACTGGGGCAATGTGGAGTGGGTGCCCGGAAACTAATTTCTGCGCAGCGGCTGAGGTGGCCACTGACATGTAAAATTGGACATCTGTCTAATGGGTGTCTATGCTTCGCCGGTTACAGTAAACTTGGCCTGAGTTTCTCATATAAGAAAAAGGTGCCTGACCGCATGAGCTTGCCCCTGTTAGTTGTGGACGATTCAAGTTTTTCCAGACGAATGATTATCCGAGCTTTACCCGAATCATGGGACGTTAACGTTACCCAGGCCTGTAATGGTGTAGAGGCTTTGGACGCGTTAAAAAATGGTTCCGGGGAGGTCATGTTTCTTGACCTCACCATGCCGATTCTGGACGGTTACGGCGTGCTTGAAAGTGTTCGCGCCGAAAATATTCAAACCAAGGTCATTGTGCTTTCTGCCGATATTCAACCAAAAGCCGAGGAAAGGGTGAAGGCCCTTGGCGCACTGGCTTTTGTTAAAAAGCCGTTTAGCAAGGAATCGCTGGCAGAAGTTCTGGCCAACTGCGGGATATATAGCGATGACTGAGCTGTTGAACGACGAAGAGAATGAGATCCTGCAAGAGGTCATCAATATTGGTATGGGCCAGGCTGGCGCCTTGCTGGCAGAACTGCTTGACGTATTTGTTCATTTATCTGTTCCGCAGGTCTGCTGGGTCGATGGCAATAACTTTGTTGAGCAGGTTGTACAACTGGTGGAGGGTTGCGGCGACAGTTGGACGGGCGTACGTCAGACCTTCTACAACCAGCTGGAGGGAGAGGTTTTCGCTTTATACGGGGCTGACGGCTGTCGTCACCTGGGCAAGTTGATGGGGTCAGATGAGGAGGGCGGTGCGGCTGAGGAGGAGCGCCTGCTTGAAGTGACGAATATATTGATGGGAGCCTGCTTAATAGGCGTTGCCGAGCAGTTGAACAGAGAGATTGATTTTGCACCGCCAGTGTTGATCGATATAAACAAGCCCATCTCTCAGTTACTTGATTGCCGGGATCGCGACTGGCGAAAATGCCTGTTAATTGAAGTCAATTTCCGCCTCGAGGAAATTGATTTTTCCTGTCATCTGGTGATGTTGCTTTCTGAGGACTCCATTGAACAACTGCGTACTGGTCTACTACAGTTCATGGAAAATTTTTGATGGTGGCAGAGCTACAGCGCGCCGGACTTGACTTTATTGTCGATCGCGTTGACGTGGGTATCCTTGTGGTCACGAGAGATTTTGAGGTGGTCTTGTGGAATCGCTTCATGGCGGCGCATAGTGGTGTTGCCCATGAGCGTATTGTCGGCAGCAATTTGTTTGAAAGTTTTCCGGAATTACCCCGAGAGTGGCTTGCAAAAAAATTAAAAAGTGTATTTATTCTGAATAATTTTGCTTTTAGTTCATGGCAACAGAGGCCTTACCTGTTTCGTTTTAAACATCACCGTCCCATCACCGGTGGTGCTAGTTTCATGTATCAGGATTGCACATTTGTACCGTTTAAAAACCAGGAAGGCGATCAGGATCTGGTTTGTATTACGGTGTTCGATGTTACCGACGTTGCTATTGCCCAGAAGCAGTTGAGCGAAGCGCGGCAACGTATGGAGGAGTTGAGTAACCAGGACGCTTTGACCGGTGTTTATAACCGGCGGTATTTACAGGTTCAGTTAACCCGAGAATTTAGTCGTGTTGTGCGCAATGGCGGCGCGTTGTCGGTATTGTTCATTGACCTGGATTATTTTAAGAAAGTTAATGATACCTACGGTCATCCGGCTGGAGACTATGTTCTGGTCGAGGTCGCGCAAAGGATTAAGGAGTCGGTCCGTACGACTGATTACCTCGCTCGTTATGGTGGTGAGGAGTTCGCAGTTGTACTATCCGACACCGGAATGAATGGTGGTATTAACGTCGCTAATCGGATTAGGGAGAGAATTGCCGAAGCGCCCTTTATTTTTGAAGGCCAGACTATTGCGATGACTGCCAGTCTGGGATTAAGTGAGTACCGCGAAACAGTGGAGACGCCAGAGTCATTACTGGCGGAGAGCGATGAGGCGCTTTATAGCGCGAAGCAAAGTGGACGTAACAGGGTGGTCTGTTATAAGGCCAGCTGAACGGTGACTTTTGATTATTGCGTATAGGGCACGTAGTGTCAGGAAAAGGCGGCTTTGGCCGCCTTCTTTATTTATGATCAAGGGGTGGGTGGCGGCAAGTTTTGGTGTTATCGGCAAGTGATATTTTTGGGTCAGTCGACGGCCGTTGACGAGGATCGTCCGTGAGGTATGGCTTGGCGCACATGGCCGCCCAATTACCCTGTGTCGCTTTTTTTATGTTGGCTTGTCATTAAGCTGCGGTACGTTAGAATCACCTGAAACTGAACCAGCGAACGATACGGGCAACACGCGTAAGCCGCGCTCACCAAAAAATTCAAAGCGTATGGAGGGGGTCGTGAAAAAAATAAGTGATTTGTTTCTGGTTGGCGTTGTGTCGATGCTACTGTCCGCCAGCCTGGCGGCAGAAACCTGTAAACCGAGTAAATGGGGCGCTGAGGATGAAATCGGCTCAGCCAATCTGATGACTGCAGCCAGTGTACTGGCTGCGTCAAAACTCATCAAACAAGGCAAAACCCAGCACCTGGGGGTGATTATCGACAAAGATACGCCGGCTTTTGGGCCGCGTAGTTTGAATTTGCAGATTGTGCAACCGGGGCAGGAGTGGGGGCGTTCGTCGTTTGCGAATGGCTTTAATTACAATGATGATATGTTTCAGGGTTGGTTTGGTATTGGCTCTCAGCTCGACGGCCTCAGCCATCCTGGTCAGCACGGGATGTTTTATAACTGTAACGCAGGCAAGGATTTTGTCCAGACCACTGGCGTGACAAAAATGGGTATCGAAAAGGTGCCGCCGATGGTTGCTCGGGGAGTGGTGCTGGATATGGCTGCCCACGCCGGAGTCGCTTATCTGAAAGGTGGCCAGTATTTCTCCGTCGCCGACGTGAAAGCCGTGGAGATAAAACAGGGCACCCCGATTCGGGAGGGAGACGTCGTACTTTTTCATACCGGCTGGACGGAAAATATGATGACCCAGGATCCTCAGACCTGGGGCAGTCAGGAGCCGGGAATATCCGAGGAAGTGGCGCAGTATCTGGCGGATAAGAACGTCGTGGCGGTTGGCGCGGATACCTGGGGCGTTGATGTCGTGCCGCCACAGAACAAGGACAATATTTTTGGCGGCCATATTATTCTCATGGTTCAGAACGGTATTTATCTGCTGGAAACCATGCAGACCGGGCCGCTGATTCGAGATCAAGCCTTCGAGTTCTTTTTTGTCCTCGGGCCTCATCGCGTCAGGGGTTCGGTTCAGGCGATGATTGATCCTATCGCCATTTATTAGAAAAATTAGCCTGGGGTGATACTCTTCCGCTACCCGCTCACATCCGCTGGTTTGGGCGGTTTTCTGGCAGAGCCCTCAGCGGAAAAGAGCCATCAGCGGATAAAGAGTCCTCAGCGGATAAAGAGTCATCAACGATAAAAGACACGTCAACGATTAAAATACGGGAGTAATTGATGGATTCGCTGCGCATGTGGGCCTGGCTGTTTTTGTTTCTATATGTCGGTGCAATGATCGGCTTTGGCTATCTGGGTATGCGCCACGTTAAAAACAGCGACG
>JBFJZC010000017.1:0-19302 GCA_041622295.1 Porticoccaceae bacterium | reverse complement strand
TTTGCCATTCGCCTATTTATTCTTTAAGCGCGCGGAGAACTGGTTTGCTGACATTATTTAGCCGGTATAAAACCACCCACGCTGCAGCCAGCTATTACTAGAATTAGCTATCATGCCCATCATCGAAGTGAAACACCTGACCAAAGAATATGACCTGGGGGCCGTCACCAGCCTTAAGGATACCGTTCGCCACACCTGCGCCAGGCTAACCGGAAAACCCACCTGGCAAAGGGAACGCTTCAAAGCGCTTAATGACATAGACTTTACGGTGGAAGAAGGCGAAGTGGTGGGCATCATTGGCCATAACGGCGCAGGCAAAAGCACCCTGCTAAAGCATCTGGCCAACGTGACCAAGCCTACTCATGGCGAAGTTATCGTGCGGGGCAGTGTCGCGCCGCTCATCGAAGTGGGCGCTGGCGTCAACCCTGAATTAACGGGGCGGGAAAACATCTTTCTTAACGGCGCAATCCTTGGCATACCCAAAAAGATCATTCAACAGAAGCTCGACGAGATAATCGATTTTTCCGAGCTCGAGCAGTTTATTGACACCCCGGTAAAACGTTACAGCTCGGGAATGACCGTTAAACTAGGGTTTTCCATTGCCACGAGCATGAACGCAGATATTCTGATAATCGATGAGGTCCTGGCGGTGGGGGATCTGGCCTTTCAGCGCAAGTGCTTTAATCGTATGGAACACCTGATAACCAAACAAAATAAAACGGTATTGTTGGTTAGTCATAATATTCGCCAGGTGGAGAGAATGTGCTCTCGTGTGTTGCTACTTAACAAAGGGGCCGTCGAGGTCGATGACCTGCCCTCAAAGGTATGCAATATTTTCTACCAGCAAAGTAACGAAATTATCCAAAGGCAATCGAAAGACAGCTCTCTGGAATCCGCACGCATACAAAGTTCTGGCGAAGTAGAAAACATAGATATTCAAATCTACGATCAAGATGGCCTGGAAGTTTCTGAGTTAGTGTCAGGCGACCCTTTACATGTCAAAGTCACTTTTACCTTAAATAAAGCCTACGACGACCTAAGAATTTATGTTGGCACACATCGCACTGACTTCATTTATTTAACAGTCAGCGGTACATCAGAATACACAGATAAACTTGCCTATGGGGAAGGCGAAAATACAGTCGAATATAAACTCGACTCGTTCCCGCTGGCTTCAGGCACTTATTGCGTACGACTGGCTATTTTTGACAGCTTTGAACGCGCTCTATTTACCGGCGAATCACTACTGATCTTTACTGTAAAATCGAATCAGGAAGGCGCACTGAATGATAAATGGAAGACTCTCAATCTGCCCGGCGGTATGGTCATAAACGGAAAGGAATACCGGAGCAAACGTCACACGGAAGGACAATGATCGATGGCCAACATACTAGGAATGGTTAGCAAAGGGATACCGCAGGAAGGCCGCGATTTATTAAACCGCATGCAGGATAAATTGCTCGTTTTCCCCTGGCTCAAAACCACCATATTTGACAACCGGACGCTTGCAGTAAACATTGCTGCTATCCGCGCGGCGCCAGTTACATCAATCAAAAGCGCGGCGGGAGATTACAGCTTTGTAATTGGGCACATGTTTCCAGAGCTACCTCAGAGCCAGAATCCAGCAGAATATCTACTGTCATTATTCACCGCCAGGGGAATCAACGCTTTTGAGGCCAATGGTGATTTTTACCTGGCAGGCATACATACGGCCCGCGGCGAACTACTGCTAAGCACGGATACAATGGGCATATTCCCCCTGTACTACAGTACACATAAAGATTCGCTAATATTTTCCACCACGCCTAGTATTATCAAGCAAGCATTAAAGACAACTCCTGGCGTAAGTACTGAAGGACTAGTGGGTATCCTGCTGACCATGCACATGGTCGGTGAACAAACTGTGTGGGAGCGCATCTACCGCGCTAAAGCGGGTCACGTTCTTCAGTGGTCAAAGGAAGGCGAGCTAAGATCTCATCCAGTTAACGTGGTTTCGCCATCAAATGACCACTTCGGCAAATCTTTACAGGACTGCCAGCACCTCTACCACGGTACACTTGCCGATATATGCCGTTTCCCCTCGGGAAATATTGCGCTATTGCTA
Organism: Porticoccaceae bacterium; assembly: GCA_041622295.1. Lineage (GTDB taxonomy): Bacteria > Pseudomonadota > Gammaproteobacteria > Pseudomonadales > Porticoccaceae > HB2-32-21. The sequence goes on along the minus strand of JBFJZC010000017.1, from coordinate 17,198 downwards.
TCAGGCGGCATGGACTCACGACTTGTCGCGGGCTACATGGCCCACAATCACAAATCGGGATTCCCCTGTTACACACTCGGTACCGCAACGGACAACGAATTTTATTGCGCCGCAGGCGTGGCTAAAGAACTATTACTGTCACATATCGGGATCCCTGTCGGGGATAGCATCGAAGACCAGTCGATCCGATTAGCAGAACTACAGGCGGGCATGGAATCCCTAAGCAACGGGTTTAATGACTTATCCTGGTGGGACGTTGTCGGCAAGGCAAAAGGCACGAATACCACTTTGTACAATGGTTTTGTTGGCGACCCGGCTATGGGGGGCAGCCATATCCCCTGGGCCTACGATAAAGACCTTGACGACTACGTCTTTCAGATGATGTTTACAGAAAACAATAAGTGGGGATTGACTCCGGATCAGATTAATAAACTGTTTTTGCCGGGGCAGCTGGGATCTACCGTCGAGAACAATATCGAAACGCTCAGGTCAATGTACGATAATAATGACGGACTGCCATTCCAGCAAGCCTGGATGTATGACTTACTTAATAGACAGAGATTTCATGTTGGCGCATGTATCTGGCGACTGTCATTTTCGTTATGGCCGCGCACCCCTTTTGCCGACAAAAGATTGCTTAATCTTTCTGCCGGCATGCCGGGGTCTACTATGCTCGAAAGATGGACACAAAGGAATATACTCCGCACAAAGTTCCCGGCCCTTGCGAAACTACCACTAGATAGAAATTCCGCGGATATATCGCCACTAACGAATCCATCAAGATCCGCCCGCATAAAATTAAATATTCATAAACTCGCGCTCGAGCGGCTGCGCTTGAAACAGAATGAAACTCGATACTATTACCGTGTATTTGACCTTAACAACCCGGTGTGGCGGTCGATAAGAAAGCACAGTACGCGTTGCCACACACCGCTGCCAGCCATGTTAGACCCAACTGAATATAAAACTCTCATTCTGGAAGATCGCGAAAGCGTTGCACTTGAAGACGGAATCACCGGAGCTTCACGAATAAAGACGCTGCTTGCCCTCAACTTCCTCACAGACACGAAACTATAGACCACATGATCTGGAGTGTTAGCTGGCGTGCCTGAGGCGCTACTATAGAATATGAAAATAGCAAAAATACATTACGATCAGTCAAATGATCAACACGCATTGAGTTTCAGTGTTATCGCGAATGACGGCGAATACCCAGTCTGGATTAAAAGCCCTGTACCTTTGGTGCAACCTGAAGCCGCTGGGAATGCTCTATTATGCGCAACCCTCGTTCCGGCTATGTCCGTTAACCAGACTCTTGAGATACCCCCTCCTGTCGACCAACGCCTGATCGACACTTCGGCTGCGATAGCGGAAATTTATCAAACCTGGTACAGCGATTTTTCGCTCCCTAAATGCAACCTTGATACTGGAAACCTGGAGAAGACAAAGGCGAATACTAATGTGGGGTTGTTCTTCTCGGGAGGCATAGACTCATTCTACACTCTGCTTAAAAAGAGCGATTCAATTACTCATTTAATTTACGTTCACGGCTTTGATATACCGTTAGAGGATCATGTTCGACGTCAAAGAATGTCAGAATCCCTTAACGCGATAGCCAACGACTTGGGATTGAAATTACTTGAGATAGAAACGAATCTACGAGAGTTTTCAGATAATTTTTGTCTCTGGGGCCAGCATTACTTCGGCTGCGGCCTCGCTATGATCGCTCACCTTTTATCTCCAAGCGTCTCCACCGTTTATATTTCCTGCGACACAACATACCTCATGCTCGAACCCTGGGGGTCACACCCACTCGTGACACCGCTGTGGAGTGCGAGCAATTCAGAGCAAATATTTTTTGGGGCCGACGCCTCGCGACTCGAAAAAACCAGGTTTATAGGCGACAACGTCATCGCCGCCAAACACCTACACGTCTGCTGGGAACACAGGAGCAGCTCAACGAACTGTGGTGAGTGTGAAAAATGCGTGCGAACAATGGCAATGTTGTTTGTGACAGGAAACCTTACGTCTTATAGTTGTTTCCCACACACCTTAACGGCAGACCTGGTGCGTAACATCGAGCTGGACAACTTACTAACGTTACCATTCTGGCAGGACATTCTGGACTCAAGCGGTCCTTATCCCGATATTCACGATGCGGTTGAGTATATTTTGGGGCGATACCGTTCTAAAACCGTGGTAAAAATGATCAGAGACGATCCGATTATTGTGGAGCGAGTCTTTGGTGACGGGCATCTCAAAAAATACATTGACGATACAGTTCTAACGAACATGTCATTAGGATCGATTATTCGCATTGTATTGATTAAATTTAGGCGCAAACTCGGACGAATCAACGTGTCGCCCCGAGTTCGTTGATCCATAACGCGGTAACTTCAATCCATGAATCAGTTATACCTCACCTCCGGAATCAACCTGCTCAAGTTCATTCAGGAGAAACCGGAGTACAGCTTCACATTAATCAGCAACCGATCTTCGAATGAGAGACCCCTACGAGCGCAAAAACGGGGGCCCGCTATACCCAGCGATGGCGTGTGCAAGTTACCTAAACAAATGATAATTACATGACCCAAAAGCATCCATGCTTCCAACTTTTCTCCGGTTGCGGTGATAATCTCAATAATCGCGGCGACCATGCAATGTTGCTTGGTATTGTTAATCTCCTGCAAGAACATGCCGAGCATATCCCGGTGGTGTTAAATGCCATTAACCCGCCAGGCTTTGAAGACCAGATGAGCTGCCAAATAGTGTGGTCGCCAGAGCTTTATTTTATAACCAAAACCAACTCGCTAAGCACGAAGTCGCCAACGCTTAAGAGACTATTTAGCTGCCTGTTGACAGGCTGGCTGATGATTAATTTCAAATTATTCCTCCTGACCAGCAAGTGCTTTATCCGCGATAACTCAGTACTCGGTTTTTATAGCCGACTACAGCAGACTAAGGCACTTATTTTGACCGGCGGCGGCTATATCAACAGTATCTGGTGGCTTGACGGGCTCCATGCAAAAACCTGTATCAGCCTGCTTGCGCGCATGGCGAAGGTGCCCGTAATACTGACCAGCCAGGGGCTTGGCCCCTATCCAAACAACATTGACAAGTGCATCGCGAAGAAGCTATTTAGAGGTGCTGATTTCATTGGCGTGCGTGATGCAGAGGGGTCTGGAGCAATGGTATCCGCGATAGCTCCCGACATCCGTTTTTACCATACCGGTGACGATTCCCTGCTGCTTAAAAATTTGGCTATTGAACGTATTGCCGACATCCGCAAGGATCTCGGCATTCCCGAAGGAAAAATACTTATTGGGGTTAATCTGCGTGACTCATCAAGTTATGACCCTCTTTACAAACTGTCTTCACATGAACCATACGCCAACTTACTGGACGCGCTTGTCGATACTTACGATGCCCATATAGTGTTTGTCCCCATCAGTTACCATGCAACAGACAGTGATGTTGAAAATGCTACTGCGATAGACAAGTATATGCGAAGCAAGGGGTCTACGACTGTTATCACATCCGCACTCACACCGGTCGAGATTAAGAGCCTGGTTAGCACCTTCGACTACTCTATTGGTATCTCCTATCATTTTTTGCTTTTCTCGCTGAGTCAGGGTATCCCGTCGATAGGAATTTACAGAAATAGTTACTATCAACAAAAGCTAAGCGGCTTGTTCAATATTTATGGGACGCCCCAATACTGCATCGACTTTTCAACAATCCAGCGTGATGGAATTGCTGCTATATTTTCTCAACTAATCGACCATAACTTGCAGCTTTCTCGCACCCTAAGGGAGCACTCAGCTGCGCTTGATCGTACTTGCGAAGTCAGCAGAAAAGTCTTGCTCAACAAAGTCGGTGAGATCTAGTGAACGAGCACCCGGACATTACCGTGTTGATGCCGGTCTATAACGCTGAGCAATACCTGAGAGAATCGATTGAAAGTGTCATTAACCAGACCTATGACAATTTTGAACTTCTCATCATCAACGATGGCTCGACAGACTCATCTGAAGAAATTGTACGAAACATAGACGACCCGAGAATTACCCTCGTTAACAACGATGGTAACCGCGGGCTTATCTACACACTCAACAAAGGCATAGAGCTCGCAAAAGGTATCTATATAGCGCGAATGGATTCAGACGATATTTGTCACCCCGAACGGCTTGACAGACAAATTAGGTTTCTGCGCGGCAATGAAGACGTTGCCATGGCGGGAACGTTCGTCGAAATCATCGATGACAACGGCAAACTTATTGACCATGGCGATTATCCAGTTCAATCGACTGAGATAGGCCATACTCTTATGGAATATTGTTGTTTCTGCCACCCTAGTGTTATGTACAGGAAGGATGCAGTACTAGCGGCAGGCGGTTATAGAAGCGAATTCCGCCACGCAGAGGACTATGACCTGTGGTTGCGCATCGCCGAATGCTATCCCGTGGCTAATATTCCGGAGTATTTGCTAAAATACCGCGTGCACTCGAGTCAGGTTAGTTATGCCAATCATTCGGAGCAGTACAGGATTGCACGGGAGTGCATCAGGGCGGCGCTACGCAGACGAGGATTAGCGGATGCCGAAATCACCAGGCACATGCACCTTTCTTTCAAACAGAAAATTTTTGGCCAGGAAGGGTCCATCGCTAAAAACTATCTCTATTTTGCAAACCAGTATCGTGCGTCCGGTAACTGGACTGATGTACGACAAGCCTCTCTGCACGCCATCATCAACAGTCCATTGATGGCAAAAGCGTATCGCTTATTCTTCACCTCCTGTACGTACTCCCTGCTGGGTAAAGAACGAATTAGCGCCATACGTTGGTACTGGAAAAAATTTACCGACGCTGTACGTTTCGGTCAACGCTAATAGGAAACCTTACGTATATCCATGATTAAGCTACTGTTACTTTCGCATGACGCTGACCTAGCTGGTGCGGAACGCTGCTTGCTCGATCTGGTAAATAAACTGGACAGGTCAAAGTTCGAACCGGTGGTACTAGTGCCGTGGGACGGCCCCCTCGTCGATCAGTTAAAGCAGGCCAACGTACCTTATTTGATTCGTTGCACGATCAAACATTGGATTCCCTATCGCAATTCAGCTAACTGGTTCTATCCGTTTATGTATCCTATAGGTCTCCGGGCACGACTTTGGTCATTGCTTCAATTGATCGAAACGGAAAACATCGATCTGGTTTATACCAATACGGTTACCGTTCTGGAAGGCGCTATTGCAGCTCGTCGTGCTGGAATACCTCACATTTGGCATATCCATGAGCCCACGTCAGGCAATCCCGATATAATATCTTTCCTGCCTGCATGCTGGGTAAGCAGGCTTTGCATGGCTTTGTCCAGCCGCATAATCCTGCCTTCTCATGCCTTGGCCAAGCGCCTGTATGGCGGTGCTAAAAGCGGCGTCGATGTTGTTCATAATGGTGTCGATCCCGGCAAGTTTACGCGCGGCATTGGCGAAAATGTTCGCAACGAATTTGCAATTCCTCCGACCTCACCCATAGTGACGCTTATTGGTATTTCATCGGCCAGAAAAGACCCCCTTACTTTTGTCCTCGCGGCTCAAATTGTGGCGCAGAAGTATCCAGATGCTTACTTTCTAATCGCTGGGAAGTTCGCTGACGAAGGGCTCAGGAAGCAAACTCTACAACTTATCCAGGAGCTGAATCTCACCCCTCGGGTACTTCTTCTGGGGTTTTTTGATCGACTCGAGGATTTATTAGCAGCCACCACGGTGCATGTATCGACATCGACCCAGGAAAGCTTTGGCCTGACTCTGACGGAGGCAATGGCCGCCGGAAAACCAGTTGTAGCCACTCATTGTGGCGGTCCCGAAGAAGTCGTTGCCGATGGGCTAACCGGGTTTGTCGTGGCGCCCAAAAGTCCGGACGCAGTCGCCAAAGCTATTTTGGCCTTACTAGACGATTCAGATACAGCACAACGTTTTGGTGAAGCAGGACGTCAGCGCGTTCATGAGCTGTTTACCACCGAGACTTACGCTGAACGTATCGGTAACATCATTACTGAGGTTTACAATGCACAAAGGGGGTAGGCGGGAGGATACTGGTAATCTTAGTGACGCTGTTAATAACTGGTCCTTGACCGCAGTATTACGCAAATCTGGACATTTAGCGTATTTGCTCCGTATGACTAACTACGGATCTAAAGCAACATGCAAAATCCGGTTAGCCGAGAATGTTACCCGTTAGAACGAAACAATAGGATCGAGGATTTCAGGTGGTAAGCACTGGGGCTACGATTCTGATAAACACTTCATCCCTGAAATAATAACATCAGAGTCGATGCACCAGTAGGATCGAAATATTACGATGACAACATCAAAAATCGGCATAGTCTTGCTGAACTGGAACGGCAAGGATGACACCTTAGAATGCCTTGCCTCCTTGAGCCACATTTCTTACTCCAATTATCAAATTATTGTTGTGGACAACGGTTCCTCTGACGATTCGGTTCACGCTATCAAAGAATCTTTTCCTGATATCACACTAATTGAAACGGGTACTAACCTTGGCTTCGCCGAAGGCAATAATGTTGGTGTGCGCCATGCTCAGGAACAAAGTTGTGACTATGTGCTCCTGCTAAACAACGACACTGTAGTTGAACCAAATTTGCTAGACGTGCTTATCGAATACGCAATCAGCAAGGGTGGGCTTGGCGTATTTGGGCCTAAAATCACTTACTACGACAAACCCGATGTAATTTGGTGGGCGGGCAGTAAGTGGGATAAAGCCAAACAACGCTTTGATCATGTTGGTTTGAACGAGGAAGACAGTCCAGCTTTCGATCAACCTGGTGAAACGGATTATATTTGTGGCTGCGCGCTGTTCATTCCTACCAGGGTTATCGATGACATTGGCTTGATGGACGCAAAGTTCTTTCTAACTTATGAGGAAACTGATTGGTGCTATAGAGCTCGAAAAGCCGGATATCTATCATATTACGTGCCCGGCGCGCGTGTATTCCATAAGATATCTGTGTCCTTTGGCGGCGCAAACAGCCCTTTGCAACAATATTTTTATACACGGAATAAACTCCTTTGGGCCGCCAGGCACTTAACAATTCCAGCCTTTTTACGGCTTGTCAAAAAAACGGTATTAGACATCGCCTGCTGGGACAGAACAACACGCTTTTCACTAAGATCAATCGGATGGCAAATTCGGAATGCCCTTGCAAAGCTATCAACCGGTAACAAAGATCCGTTGCAAGCAGCAAAAGCACAGGGCTTACGTGATTTTCTATTTCGCCGATTCGGTGATTGCCCGCAACATGTTCGAGCATTAGGAAAGAGTCCCACAATAGCGGGGAACGAAGTCCACAACACATGTATCGGTTTTATCCCCTGGTGGCCCCAGAACCCCTACCAGGTATTACTAAGGGACCAGCTGCGGGTTCGTGGTTTTCGGATTATTGGCAATCCGCCTCTCAGTTTGCTGCGAACGGTGCTCAAACGTGATGGCCTGGACGTGGTGCATTTACACTGGCCGCACGACTTATACTACAAAAACTACCGGCGCTACGCCTACGCCCTGTTGATACTTTTGTTTTATCGCATTAGAAAAAACAATATCGTCTGGACCGTTCACGAGTTGGATTTTTACGAAACCAGGTATCCTATGCTGGATCTTCTATTCGTTAAATTCCTTATGGAGATATCACGCGCCCTCATAGTACACAGCGACTATTCAGAGACCGAAATCAGGCAGCGCTTTGACTACAAGGGTCATATATTTCAGGTCAAGCACCCCAGTTACATCAACATATACGCTAACGATATCGGGCGCGAGGAGGCTCGCAAACGGCTTGCTATAGCTGCTGACGTCAAGGTATTTCTATTTCTCGGCTATATCAAGCCCTACAAAGGTGTTGAGGATTTGATAGAGGCTTTTGGCCAGCTTGAGGATAAGAGCTCACTGTTGGTGATTGGCGGCAACCCACTGAACGACGAAATTGCCAACACTCTGCGTGCATTGTGTGAGGGTAACGACCGCATTAAACTTCATCTCGGTTACATTCCAGACGATGACATGCAGGTGTACCTAAACGCTGCTGACCTGGTGGTTTTTCCGTTTCGGCAAACTCATACCAGTGGCTCGATACTGCTGGCCGCCAGTTTTTGTAAAGCGGTACTGGTGCCGCATACGGCGTCAATCCCGGAGTATATTGATGACAGCTTTGGGTATTTCTTTGATCCTGATAAAAAAGATAGCCTCAAAGTGGCTCTCGAACGAGCAACGAAGGGGGACCTGGTTAATATGGGCCTGCAGGCATATCGCGCCGTCAGCGCCCACACATGGGAAGAGATGGCGGATATTCATACGCAAATCTACAACCTGATCGCTGGATCGAAAAGCTGAACATGTGGCTTGACCCGATTTCACGCAAGCTCCTTGAAGGCGGCCCACCTGCGCCGGTGTGCCTCATGTACCACTCTATTCCTCCAACTATTTCGCGCAATGAATGGGAAGTGCCGCTTAGGTGTTTCGACCAGCATCTATGGCTCCTCAAAGAGTTTGGCTGGGCAACCCGGACCATTTCGCAGATTGAGACAGTCGGATCCCCAAAAACTGCATTTATCACGTTTGATGACGGTTATCAGAACAATTACGCCGCATTCAAATCACTACTGGCACACAAGTTTGTTGCGACATGGTTTCTGGTAGCTAACGCTGTTGGTGGCACGTCCGATTGGGAGGACAACGCCAATTACGAACGTCAGCCTATGCTGTCCGCAGATCAGATTAGAGAGATGGACCGCGCGGGCATGGAAATTGGTTCCCATGGGCTCTCTCATACCAGACTTGCCGCGTTGGCCGAAACCAACATTCAATACGAGCTAGGTGAGTCGAAAGCAGCCCTGGAAACGATTGTGGGTCATCCGATAAACTCGTTCGCCTACCCCTTCGGCACATACAACCAAACGGTGAGAGATATTGCGGCAACCAGTGGTTACGCGTTTGCGTGTACCACCAAATCAGGTTTCGGGGTCGTTGACGATGACCTGCTGCAAATCAGGCGAATCACGGTCTACCCGAACGACTCTCTAGCCACATTTGCCAGAAAGCTGGTGTTCGGCGATAACCACGCCAGCTGGTACAGAACCGCTCGATATGTGCTGACCCAGATGTCGACAAGGTATAAGAAAACCGGGGCTGCAAAATCACCCGGCCTGTAAAAAAATTAGGCCGTAAGCCGCCACCAGCGATGCGTTTACGTACAATCCCCAGTTTGCCAGTAAAGTAGCAATTACGGATAATGGGCCGGACGTTACGCTGGTTGCCCGTTACTGTCCGACAACATCACAGGGTAGGCAATATGAGCCGCAGGATGAGGTGATCAAACTACCATGACTAGCGCAATGCCCGGCACCTTGATTTCCGTCATTATGCCCTGCTTCAACCGCGCAGAAACCGTCGCTACCAGTATCGAGTCTGTTTTGGCCCAGTCGTTTACCAACTGGGAGCTGATCATTGTCGATGATGGGTCTACGGACCAGAGTTTGCAGACCGTACGCGCCTATTCCGACCATCGGATCAGCGTCTATCCGCAGACCAACCAGGGCGTTTGTGCCGCCCGCAATACTGGCCTTAAGCAGGCAGCCGGAACCTTTATTGCCTTTCTGGATGCCGATGACACATGGCACCCCGACTGCCTGACCAAACTCCATGATGCGCTTGTGGGCAGCAAGGCCAGACTGGCTTACTGTGGATGGCAAAATGTCGGTCTGCCTGGTGGCCAGGGAGAGCCCTTTGTGCCGCCGAACTATGAAACACCCGATAAATTGGCAACTCTGTTCGAAAGCTGCCGCTGGCCCATCCACGCCTGTCTGACCTACAGGGATGACATTTTTGCTGCTGGCCTATTTAACGAAAACCTCGAAACCTCGGAAGATTATCTTTTATGGTTGAATATCGCTTGCGACAACCCTATAACCCGAGTTGCGGAAGTACTGGCCTATTATCATTTCCATGACGATAATCAGGCCACCAAAAACAGGGCCAAAACAGCGATTAACCACTGGCGTGCCCAGGCTATTTATCTTGAACACCACCAGGAAATCAAAAACATTCTGGGGCGCAAAAAATTAAGACAATTAATGTATAGCGAATTACGCAGTAGAGGCCTCTCCTGCTACTGGAAGCGAGACTTGAGCAACGCCCGCATAATCTTCAGGCACACTATGAAACGTGGCTATGGCAGCCTTAATGACTGGAAATATATGTTACCGTCGCTACTCCCTTGCTCACTGCACCGTAAACTTATAGCAATGCTGGAAAAACAAACATGAGTAGAAACCACCGTGTTACGGTCGCCATCTGTACCTACAATCGCGCCAGTTATCTACCCGGCCTCGTCGGTGCGCTTCGCAACCAGGAGGGTGACACCGCTTTTGACATACTGTTTATTAACAACAATAGCACCGATGACACCGCTGAGTTGCTAGCAAGGCTTGCTGGAGAGCCGGGTGTAGCTATACGCGTGGTTACCGAGACAAAACAGGGGATAGTCCATGCCAGAAACCGGGCAATTCAGGAGTGTCTGGACAGCGATTTCATGCTGGTCATGGATGACGATGAGGTGCCAGCCGCTAATTGGGTAGATGCTGCCTGTTCAGCTTTACAGGATGGAACCATAGACTGCGTGGGCGGACGGGTCGATGTCTGCTTTGAACTGCACCCGCGTCCACGTTGGCTTGGTGACGAACTACTGGGTTTCCTTGCCGAAACAGATTATGGTGATACCCCGTTTGTCATCAAAGATGATACGACACCGATTTGGACAGCCAATATTGCCTATAACACCAGGATATTCAAAAATAACCCCGGACTGATTTTTGATATGCGCTACAACCGGGAGGGTGATGGCATCGGTGGCGGATCAGATCTAATCATGTTCAGGGAATTGATTAAAATGGGTTTTACGCTGAAGTACGAGCCCAGCATGGTAATCTATCACCACGTGGAACAATGGCGACTTAAACGCAGCTATTTTTTTAAATTGCACTTCATTGCAGGTAGAAAAAAGGGGCATCATCAGTTGCCGGATTACAGTAGATCGCTATTTGGCATTCCAGCTTTCCTCATTAATCAGGCCTTTCGCCAAACGTTAAAAACTCTATGGATGTTCCTCAGCAACCGCCCTCTGAGAATTCGTCAGGCTATGAACGCTTCGTACGCGTACGGATTAATCTACGGAATTTACCTACGTAAGAATGATGAAAGTCAAAGGAACTGTACATAGAGGCTTTCTATATAGCCCTCTGAATAGCCCACTGAGCTGTCAGCCCTGATCCGGCGAAAGACAGCAAGAACTTCGATGTGAATTTATGGAGGAATCGTAATGCATCCCCGAAAGATTAGAATACGCCGACTCATCACTGTGCTCGCAATTTTATACTCGGGCGCCTGTTTCAGCGATGAATACCCGAAAACAGACGTAGATTTTCGAAAATTGCCCAGCTATTGCGCCGTTAAACTTCAAAAGGGTCGCGGTGATAAAAATACTTACCGTATGTGGGAAACAAGGCTGCCCGGGATATTCCCACATATTCACCATTATTGTGCTGCAATGCATTCCTTTCAGCACAGCTCAGGAATATTTGCATCGAATAAGCGAGATCAGCAGAGCAAGAAATTCTTTCTCGAGCGAGTGATTGGCAATATCAATTATATGGAAGACCACGCGGCCAGTAAAAACCATCCTATTTTTGCTGAGATGTACAACCTGAAAGGTAACGCGATGGTTGAGCTAGGCGACAAGGCAGGTGCCATCGAATATTTTGAAAAGGCGCTAAGCGTCAACATTAAATATACGCCAGCTTACAAATCTTTAGCCAGCGTTTACGTCAAGCTGGGGCAAATCGATATGGCGCGCCAGACCCTGGATAAGGGTTTAGAGCAAAAGCCGAATTCTGGCGCACTTAAGCGTGCACGCAAAAAGCTATAACGATCATGATGTATTAGCAGAAAAATTAACTCAGGAAGCAGGTGACGTGGACGCCATCCCGCGAACAATGGAAGTTCTGGTCTGCACTCATAATCGAGTCGAGCTACTAGAACGAGCGATATTCCACCTAAACCAGGCGATCAGGCCTGACGATTTTGCTGTCACTATCTTTGTTGTAGCCAATGCCTGCTCGGACGATACTGCGGAATTTCTATCCCGCTACACTGAACGCGGCGCAGATGCTACGCGCCTGCCGCTGAAATGGATCGAAGAGCCCAAACCCGGAAAATCGAACGCACTGAATACAGCTATTTCGATGCTAACGGCACCCGTCATTGCGATGGTAGACGACGATCACCGTGTGGATACCGATTTTTTTGTCGCTATTCACCGCACATTGGCAGAGTTTCCGGATGCAGACTTCTATTGCGGAAGAATTTTGCCAGACTGGGCTGGTGATGAACCGCCCTGGGTGCATAACGACGGCAAGTACAAAATCTATCCCCTGCCGGTACCTCAGTTCGATCTGGGTGATACCCCACTGCATGTCACTTCCAACATCGCCCACCCCGGCGGTGGTAACCTTGTCATTAAAACCAGACTTTTCAGCTCCGTTGGGCTGTTTTCAAACGATTACGGACCAGTCGGGCACAACCTGGAGGGAGCCGAAGATATGCACTGGGTTATCCGGGCCTATCGGCTGGGGGCCCGTCTCCAATACAGCCCTATCGTAAAACAGTATCATTACGTAGATACAAACAGACTTAAGATCGCTTACGTGCTCAAGAAAGCCTACACGCGTTCCTGTTCGACCGTAAGACTAAATAGAAACACGGAGGAGTATTTTTTGTTCCCGCGCTATCTCATACGAAAAAGCGTAGAATACCTCGCCCGCTCGCTGTTTAGCCTCGACCCAACTGCGCGGCGCTTCTATCTGGTACGCCTGGCCGCCGCCCTCGGTGAGATCAAGGGATTCATTCTTATAAAAAGGGATAAGGCTTCAGCAAATGACCGGTAAAGACCTCGGGCGTTTTAGAAAGGTGTTTGACCGGGAAATCATTCAGAAAAATCTGATCGCTTTAAAATATGAGCTGCGTGAACGACTTTTCAGGGCGCAGCGCATCGATATGCCAGATCCGATTTTCATTGTGGGCTGCTCCAGATCCGGCACCACCGTCACCTTTGATACCATAAGAAACTCATGTCAGCTTATCGCCTTCCCCAACGAAATTCCCCAATTTTGGCATAGCCTGTTTGGGCCCTGGGACAACAACTGGGTTTCAGAATGTGCCGATACGCAAAATGCAAACCCTGAACACCGCGCGAAAACCCTTGCCCATTTTTATGCTCGGCTCGGTAAAGGTCAGGTAATGGATAAAAGTTGCATCAATATCCTTAGAATTCCTTATCTACATGCGCTCTTTCCCGATGCCAAGTTTATCTACATCCATCGAGATGGTCGCGATAATGTCAGTTCGTTGATGGACGGCTGGCGCCATAACCGACATTTCAACTTGGCACCCCTACTGGGTGCAATACCCGGACCGGTGAGTATTAACGAGGGGGAATTCGATGACTGGTGTTTTTTTCTACCATCGCAGTGGCAGCAATATAATTCAGCCCCCCTCGAAGAGGTTTGCGCTCACCAATGGATAACCGCTAACGCGCGAGCACTCGAGGCCAAACAACTGGTACCAGAAGATAAATGGATACAATTTCCCTATGAAAATATTGTTGATTCGCCCGTTGACACCTTTAATGAAATATTTGATCGCCTGGGACTAGAATTTACACCGGCAATCAGGTCACACTGTGCAACCCTGAATCAGCGCCCCACCAGCATTGTCGCTGGCCCCCCAGCCAGGGATAAATGGCGCTTGCACCACCCCAACGAGATTGAACGCGTTTTACCTAAACTAGAGCCGATGATGAAGCAGCTTGGATACAGTATGTAGACCGTTGACGATAAGGCTGCCAGCCCACACAACAATAAGCTCTGGCAGCACTAGAATATAATTGGCTTTCTGTGTGGATTAGAAAACATTTGAACCAAACTAACTATGCGAATAACGCAAGAATGGAAACATCATTAGTAACGGTCGTGATACCCGCGTACAACGCCGCAGATTATCTTGGTACGGCGATAGATAGCGCCCTGGGGCAAACATATTCAAACGTTGAAGTTGTGATAGTTAATGACGGCAGCACAGATGAAACAGCGGCGGTAGCGGAAAAATATGACGATAAGAGGGTCAAGCTGATATCCAAGCCCAACGGTGGCATGAGTAGTGCGCGAAACGCGGGGCTCGCATTGGCGAACGGCGAGTTCATTGCATTCCTTGATGCCGATGACTACTGGATGCCGAACAAGATAGCGAAGCAGGTAACGCTATTACAGGAAAATACCGATATCGGGTTTTGTTCCACACTAACTCGAGTAGAAACACCGAGCGGCGTGTTTGTCAATTCCTGGGAGTGTCCCGTCATGGAAACTTCCACTCTGCATACTATTTTTGCTAATAACGCCGCCATTGCTGGCAGTGCATCAAGTGTATTAGCCAGGCGACAAGTACAAAAAAAAGCCGGGTATTTCGACGAAAAGCTAAAGGGACTTGAAGATACCGACATGTGGATGAGGTACGCTAGCCATGCTGAATACCGCTGCATACCTGAAATGCTAACCGTCATCCTCAAGCGGCCCGACAGCGTCAGCAGAAACCTGAAAAACATGCGACAGAGTGCAGCTATGGTCTATACAAAAAATAGGCATCTCCTGGATACACCCTCCCAAAAGAAATTTTGGCGTACCTGTTATACAAACATGCTCTGTGACTACGCCAAATGGGAGGCGCGATCCGGGTTAAAATGGACTGCGCTCGGCCACCTGGTTCAGGCCTTTGCTTACGCCCCCTTAACGCAGGCTCGATTATGCGCTTCGTTGTCGATGGCCGTTGTCTTGAACCGACCACTTTAACCGACGTATGACGTCATATTCTCTTAGCATGTTGTTTGCACCGTTTATATGTGCTCTTATTTTTGCCACAGCGGTAATCATACGTTCCCTGAGTAATTTCTCAAGAACGGGACCACAAATTCAGGACGAAATACGACGGAGCTATTCAGCATACACCGTATATGCGCTATTTAGACTCTACTTTTGGTGCGTCGTACTTGGCTTTTTCCTCGCGCTGCCAGGGTCATTAATAGCATTTTTATACTTCAAAATAACGTCGGTGACACCATATTTTGTAGCTCAACTGCTTTTAGGCTTTGTCTGTATCGGTTTGCTGGCGTCCAGACAATTCATATATTATCTTTCTGATAATCCCGGCGTTATTGTCTCGTCAATCAACTTTGATCCAATACGGCTGCATCTGCTTTTTAGAAATATTTCAAAAACAAAATTGAAATTTCTGGATGCTTTTCTTGGCATATTACTTGTTACACCTTACGCTTATTTCGTCGTAATTGTGTTCCCTGACAATCACCTGCTCGACAATATATTTCTACTGTTACTTCCCGTTATTTACTGGCTCGCCATAATTTCCAGCAGCCTCGTTCGCGAACCAAAACCAGCCAGGCAGCCAAAACACACCAGGCAGCCGAATATTTTGATGATCGGTTCGGACACACTGCGAGCCGACCATTTAAGCAGCTATGGTTACACGCGCAACACCACACCCTTTATAGATGCGCTGGCCAGTAAGGGAGCACTTTTTAAACACTGCTACGTACCGCTGGCCAGGACGGCGCCAAGCCTGGTATCTATATTCACTGGCTGCTGGCCCAATCGGCACAAGGTCAAAACCAACTACACCGCCCTGGATGTCGCCAGGTCACTGAAGCTAAATTCACTGGGTTCCATACTCTGTGAAAACGGCTACCAAACCAGTGTTATCAGTGACTGGTCCGGGGCAGATTTTGGTAAGTTTAATCTCGGTTTTCAGCACCGGGATCTACCCGACGATCAATGGAACTTGAAGTACCTGATCAGACAGGGGCCCAAGGACATCCGCCTGCTCCTGTCGCTGTTCTGCCATAACAGGCTCGGTAAGCTTATTTTACCTGAGCTTTATTATTTGGCCGGTGTCCCACTGACAAAACACCTGGGAGCTCAAGCACGACGGCAAGTAAAGGCGTTTAGCAACAATGAAAAACCTTTTTTCATCAATGTTTTTATGGGTACGACACACCCTCCTTTTTCGAGTAATGCTCCCTATTTTTCGATGTATGCTGATCGACAATATGATGGAAAATCAAAATTCTGCATGTCGCGACTAACAACTCCCGAAGAAATTATTGAGAGTCAACGGGAGCCAAAGGAAGCGTTTGACCTGGACCAGGTAATTGCGCTTTATGACGGAGCGATCCGCCAGTTTGACGACGAAACAGCAAAAATTGTTGGCTTCCTGGAACAATCTAATCTTATCGATAACACGATAATATTATTGTACAGCGACCATGGAATTGATCTGTTTGAACACGACACCTGGGGGCAAGGGAACAGTATCGCCAGTAAAGCCAGCGCGCACATCCCGTTGATTATCTCAGCTCACGGTCGCACTGAGCCAGCAAAGATAGACAAGAAGGTTAGAAGCATTGACATCATGCCGACACTGCTTGATTTGTGTGGGATTCCCGCGCCCAGTGGAATTGACGGGGTATCGTTATTACCAGCGATGACATCGGGAGATACACTTGACGATTTACCCATTATCTACGAAACCGGACTTTGGTTAGTGAAGCCACCCATGCAAAGGGCTGACCACCTTAACTACCCAGATTTATTACATCTTTTGGACATACCCGACAAAGCTACAGGCACATTGGCGATTAAAAGCATGTACGCCAAAGCCATTGAGGATGCCAGGGATTACTTCATATGGAGGGGTAACTGGATGCTCAAATGCTATCCCTTGAGAACGGGGACTGAGCACCACCTTTTCGATCTTAATGAGGATCCTGATTGCTCAATTAATATCGCGGCGGATCATCCCGATATTGTGACGGCCTTGCTCGCGCTAAGAGAGTGTTGATAGCAGCGTTACCCGCATTGACGTATCCGGCGTTTTTCAAGCGAGTTGTCGCCTCAGTTAAAATTTATGCCGCCTTGTCTTCTTCACTTTCTGTCTTTTGCTTTTCCGGATTCAGATAGACTTCTTTTATCGGCTCCCAGTTTCTAATGTTGCCGCTCCAGCGCAATG
>JBFJZC010000016.1:0-19309 GCA_041622295.1 Porticoccaceae bacterium | reverse complement strand
TAACGTCAACGCAGGAACCTGTGATTCTTGTTGTTGACGACAACGAACTCAATCGCGACCTGTTATCCCGACGCCTGATCAAACGTGGTTTTACCGTGTCACTGGCTGAAGATGGCTTTAGCGCACTTGACTGGCTGGCAAATCACCCCTGCGATCTCGTCCTGCTCGACATTATGATGCCCGGCATGAGCGGTATTGAAGTGCTGGAAAAAGTGCGTGAAACCCGCGATGGTACTGAATTACCGATTATTATGGCCACCGCCAAAGACGGCAGTGATGATATCGTCAGCGCCCTGAAACTCGGCGCCAACGATTACGTCACCAAACCCATCGACTTCCCGGTGGTACTGGCCAGGGTAAATGCGCAACTGGCGCTAAAACGAGCCAACGACAAAATCAGATCCCTTGTTGTCGATGTCGAAAAGCGCAACGCCTTTATCCGCAAGGTTTTTGGCCGTTATCTTACCGATGAAGTGGCAGAAGCTTTACTTGATTCACCGGACGGTTTGAGCCTCGGCGGCGAGCGACGGGAAATCACCATCCTGATGGCGGATATTCGGGGCTTCACCAGCCTCTCCTCCCATCTCGATCCCGAAGATGTCCTCACCCTGGTTAATAATTTTCTGGCTGGCATGACGGAGGTGATTGTTCGCTACGGTGGCACCATTGACGAATTTATTGGCGATGCCATTCTGGTCTTGTTCGGTGCCCCGCGGGCTATGGACAATCACGCGGAAAGGGCCGTGGCCTGTGCTATCGAAATGCAAATGGCTATGACAAGGGTCAACCAGCTCAATGTGCAAGCCGGATTTCCCTGCGTAGAAACAGGCATTGGCATCAACACCGGAGAAGTGGTTATCGGGAATATCGGTTCGGAAACTCGAGCAAAATACGGCGTGGTGGGACATAACGTTAATTTCACCAGCCGCATTGAAGCCTACACACAAGGCGGCCAGATACTGATCTCCGAACGCACACAACAAAGTTGCGTGGATATACTGGACTCCAAGTTAGCAATGACGGTCGAGCCAAAAGGGTTCGATCAGGTGGTGAATCTTTTTGAAGTCCTGGCTATAAGGGGCGCTTACAACCTTGCTCATGGATAATTTGACAACCACCACCCATCCGCGTGATTTTACATGCGAGCACGATAACGTAACTGCGGTTGCCGCACATGGTTAACGCGCGCCGCATTCTTTTAACAAACTAGAGCTATAAGCAACAGCGCTGAGCCATGCTATGAACGAACCTTCGCCACCACTACTGCCAGTTCAACTGCCCATTCAAAAGCTCCTGGAGCGCGTGGCAAAACACCCCGACCAGATATATTTCCATCAACCGGACAATCGTGCCTGGCGCACCCTGACCTGGGCACAGGCCGATGACCAGGCGCGACGCATCGCCAGCGGATTATTAGCGCTCGGCTGCGCGCCCGGCGACCGCGTCGCCATTCTCGCTAAAAATTGTGCAGAGTGGTTTATCGCCGACTTCGCCATCGCCATGGCGGGCCTGGTCAGCGTGCCTATTTACACGACCGCCAGCGTCCCAACCATCGAACACATCCTCTCGCACAGCGCTGCAAAGGCGATTTTTATCGGCAAGCTTGATAGCACGGCAGCTGCCGAGCAGGCCGTTGCGGCTGAGCTACCGCGCATTGCCATGCCCTACCCCACGCTACCGGCACAACACCAATGGCAAAACTGGTTACGCAGTTACGAGCCGATACGGCGGGTAGCCGACCCCGCGCCCGACGACACCATGACCCTGGTCTATACCTCGGGAAGCACGGGTTTGCCCAAAGGGGTGGTACTGAGTTTTCGAAACATCGCTGCCTCCGGCGACTGCTCCGCCACGAGCTTTGCCATGCGGCCGGAGGATCGCTGTGTGTCCTACCTGCCGCTAGCCCATATCACGGAACGTTGCGCGGTGGAATGGACATCGGTGTACGGCGGTAACGAGATTTTCTTTACCGAGTCGCTGGACACGTTTCTTGACGATGTCATTCAGGCACAACCGACTATATTTGTGTCTGTGCCGCGATTGTGGACAAAATTCCAGTCGGAAATATTAGCCAAACTTCCCGATACAAAACTGCAACGGCTACTGCGCATACCACTAATCAACTCTCTGGTCAGCCGTAAAATCCGCAAGGGTCTGGGACTCAACAAGTGTCGGCTGTTTGGTTCTGGCTCAGCGCCAATTTCGCCCAGCATTCTGCAATGGTATAGCCGCATCGGCATCAATATTTGTGAAGGCTGGGGGATGACCGAAACGTCGGGGCTCTCGTGCGCCGCTATTCCTTTTGAGTTTGAACTCATCGGCACCATTGGACGACCGGTAAATTGTGTGGCAATGAAATTGTCCGATATTGGCGAAATATTAATTCGCGGCGACGCAGTGTTCAGTGCGTACTATCAAAACCCCGAAGCCACTCGCGAGGCGTTTATTGATGGTTGGTTCCACACAGGCGATCTTGGTGAACGGCTTCCAAACGGTGCGTATAAAATCGTTGGTCGGGTGAAGGAGCAGTTTAAAACCGGCAAGGGTAAATATGTTTCGCCGGCGCCCATTGAGAATTTGCTGGGCCGCAATTCAGATATCGAGCAGGTTTGTGTACTGGGCTCCGGGCGTAAACAGCCGGTCGCCATCGTGATTATCAGCGAACACCTTCACGGGGCGAGAAAAGGTACACAGCAACGACTGGCTGCCACCCTGACCGAAGTCAACAGCGAACTGGAAAGCCACCAGCGTCTGGATCACATTATTGTCGGCGAAGGCGCCTGGACCACCGACAACCATCTGCTGACACCGACTTTGAAGATACGTCGCAACAAACTTGAGGAAAAATATGCTCACCTGGTCCTCGAGGAATATGCTGATATTGTGATTTGGCAAGCCGATCTGTAAGTCTGATAACGCATAAATTTCTCCCAAAGTGATCGTGTTTACGGGCTGCCGGCATTTCGTTATATATGTCTGCGATTGACAAGGTTCGGTCAGTAAAATATCAGCGGCCATTGGCTGCGACAAAATACCTGAGTAAGTCATTGCTTCGTTAACGCAATACGTACCAGCAGGCCGGGAGGACAAGACATGCAGGAGCAGTGGCAATCGCGGCGCGGTTTTATTCTCGCTACCGTCGGCGCCGCCATCGGGCTGGGCAATATCTGGCGCTTTTCCTACGTCGCCGGGGAAAATGGCGGCGCCACTTTTCTAATTGTTTACTTATTTTGTGTACTGATTATCGGCGCGCCCATCGTCATCGCGGAACTCGCCGTCGGCAGGCATAGCCGGGGAGACGCCATTACGGCCATCAAGCGCATTGCCCCGGAAGGCATCTGGCAGTGGGCCGGGGGCATGGGTATTCTCGGCTCGTTTTTGATCATGGGCTTTTATCTGGTTATCTCCGGCTGGGCGCTGCGTTATTTTGTCGGCTCCGTTGATGGCTCATTGTGGCGACTGGCAGGGACGGATTACGGTGGTTATTTCGAGACTTTTATCGCGGGCACCTACGAACCGCTGTTCTGGCAGGCAGCCGTGATGTTGGCTGCCGCATCGGTAGTTTCCGCGGGTATTCAGGCGGGTATCGAACGTTTTACCGGTATTCTGATGCCTGTGCTGGCGGTTATCGTGATTGGTCTGGCCCTGTATAGCATCAACCTGGAGGGCAGTGAAGCGGGTTTGCGCTTTCTCTTCACGCCTAACTGGTCGCTATTGGCGCGTCCGGATATTTATCTTGCCGCCATGGGGCAGGCGTTTTTCTCCCTCAGTATAGGCATGGCGCTATTCATTACCTATGGCGGCTACCTGGCTCGCGAACACCGTATTCCAGGTTCTGCGTTAGCGGTCATTGCCGGCGACACGCTAATGGCCATTGTCGCAGGCATGGCGATTTTCCCGGCTGTGTTCGCCTATGGTCTCGATCCAGCAACCGGTCCACGGCTGGTATTTATCACGTTGCCGCAGTTATTTTTGTCTATGGATGGCGGATACGTTTTGGGCCCCCTGTTCTTTTTTCTGTTGTCGGCTGCGGCGCTGTCAGCCAGCATTTCAGGGCTCGAGGTCATTACCGTGTATCTGGTGCGCCGCACCGGGCTGCCCCGTCGCTACGCCGCGTTCGCGGTGGGAACCGGGGTATTCGCGCTCGGTATTCCGGCATCACTCGGCTACGGCATATGGCGCAATGTCCGTTGGGGTGAACGCGGTATTCTGGAAAGCATGGATTATGTGGTGTCGAACGCGGTCCTACCATTAGCCGGCCTGCTCGTTGCGCTGTTGGTAGGCTGGCGCTGGGGTAAACAAAACGCACTCTTTGAAGCGGATTTCGGTGACAGCAGGATGGGCCTTTGCTGGCTGTGGAGCTTACGGGTACTGACCCCGGTACTTATTGTCACGGTGTTTTTGCGCGGTCTTGGCTTAATCTAGACGTCAGCTTTATTCAAGTATCTGATCGCCGGTACCAACACCTGGCGCCACAAACGCGCACGGATGAAACAGCAACTGCGGCACAACAGTTGACAATATGTCAGGGTCTTGCCAGTGTTCGATGCCAATAACAATGTACGTGAACAACAACCTACTTAATAACAATCCACTGAGGGAGGCAATATGAGCCGAGATGGCGACCAGAGCGACAGCCATGCAGATGCCGTAGACGAAACCGTCTACCATCATGACGAGGCAGAAAATCTGCCCGCGCACTCGCATCACGACAGGGACATCCTGTCCGAGGCAAACCTGCAAAGTTACTGGCGCGCTAACGTCAGGGTGCTGGCGACGCTGCTCAGCGTGTGGGCCTTTGTCGCTCTGGTCTGCGGGTTTTTGCTCGGTGACTGGCTCGACCAGTTCCACCTCGGCGGCTTTCCCCTTGGCTTCTGGTTTACCCAGCAAGGGGCAATGCTGTGTTTTGTGGCCATCATCTTTGTCTACCACTTCTGGATGTTGCGGATCGAACGCGCCCACGGCGTGGACGACGACAACGATCAAACCACCAGCAAAGAGGGTTAGATCGTGGACTCGCAAACACTCAGTTTTATATTTGTCGGCCTTTCTTTCGCGCTGTATATCGGCATCGCTTTCTGGTCGCGGGTAGTGTCGACCAAGGAGTTTTATGTGGCGGGCGGCGGCATTCACCCAGTGATTAACGGTATGGCAACGGCCGCTGACTGGATGAGCGCGGCGTCCTTTCTGTCGGTCGCCGGCCTGCTGGCTTTCGCGGGTCGCGACGCATCGGTATACATGATTGGCTGGACCGGCGGTTACGTGCTGCTGGCCCTGTTGCTGGCACCTTATCTGCGCAAGTTTGGCCGTTTCACGGTACCGGAGTTTATCGGCGACCGCTATTATTCTGACCTCGCACGGGTGGTGGCTGTCATTTGCCTGATATTTATCTCGTTCACCTATATCGCGGGACAGATGCGCGGCGTGGGCATCGTATTTTCCCGCTTTCTCGAAGTCGACATCAATACCGGCGTAGTGATCGGTATGGGCATCGTATTTTGCTATGCCGTCCTCGGTGGCATGAAGGGAATTACTTACACCCAGGTTGCACAGTACTGCATACTGATCTTCGCCTTCCTGGTGCCAGCGGTGTTTCTGTCCATTATGTGGACGGACAACCCCATTCCACAGCTCGGCCTCGGTGATCAGCTCAACGATGGTTCAGGCATGACGGTTCTGGAGAAGCTTGACCAGGTCACCGTGGAGCTCGGCTTCAACGCATACACCCATGCCACACGTAGCAAGATCGATGCACTGGCCATCGTCACCGCGCTGATGATTGGTACGGCTGGTCTGCCCCACGTTATTGTGCGTTTTTTCACCGTGCCAAAAGTCTCCGACGCCAGAAAATCGGCTGGGTACGCGCTGGCGTTTATCTGCATCATGTACACCACAATACCGGCCGTGGCGGCTTTTTCCCGCCTGAATCTCTCGCAGAATGTTAACGGGATCACCTACGCGGAAGCGCCTGCCTGGGTTCGTAACTGGGAAAATACCGATTTGATCGCCTGGCAGGACAAGAACGATGACGGCATTATCCAGTATCGAGCTGGCGCCGCATTTGATCCAGTAAAACCCAATTTTAGCGGTGAGCGCGGTAAACATGGCGAGCGCCTGCTAGACAATGCGCCGAGCGCCAGCGCTAACGAGATCTACGTAGATCCTGACATTATGGTGATGGCAAACCCGGAAATCGCGCAGATGCCCAACTGGGTGGTAGCGCTGATCGCCGCCGGCGCGGTGGCTGCGGCACTGTCCACGGCAGCAGGTTTATTGCTGGTCATTTCCAGCTCCATCGCCCACGACCTGATGAAGCGCACCTTCGTTCCCAACATCACCGACAAACAGGAGCTCTTATCTGCCCGACTGGCCGCTGTTGTCGCAATTCTAGTCGCCGGCTGGTTTGGCATTAACCCACCCGCTTTCGTTGCACAAACTGTGGCCTTTGCGTTTGGTATGGCTGCAGCTTCACTGTTTCCACCCATTGTTATGGGCATTTTTTCCAAACGGATTAACAAGCAGGGCGCCATCGCGGGAATGTTGACCGGGTTGGTGTTAACTTTGGGTTATATCGTATATTTCAACTTTATCGCCCCCGAGCTTAACAACGCCGAGCATTGGTGGTTCGGAATATCCACCACCGGTATCGGTACCGTCGGCGCCGCTTTGAATATTGCCGTCACCATTGCGGTTAGCCGTGTTACCGCGCCACCACCCCAGGCGGTGCAGGATATGGTGGACGATATTCGCATTCCAGCCGGCGCCAGTGTGGCGCATCATCACCACGAAACTCTGTAGCTCCCGAGTAGATACTGGACCAGGCGCAAAGACCTGTGGGGAGATAAGCTTTGACACAGCCATTAAGTGTCATTCGCTCGCTGGCCTTTTAGTATTATCCCAAAAGGCTGGTCACCTGGGAAAATACAGGAAACTGTTGTTTAGCAGTAGTTGTCTTGAAAAAGAGATTTGAACAACGACACGTTTAGTCATACATTTACGCTAACAGGAAGCAACAATAACCTACAAGGAACGACGATATGAGCACGGAAAATACTAACCTTACTTCGACTAACGATTCTGCCAGTATCGAATCGGCTATTGTCGGCAATTACGATTTTTCGATAGGCGACTCTTTAAAAGAGGGCTGGCAGAGGGTCAGCGGTCTGAAAGGGCCGTTTTGGGCAGCTGCCGTCGTCGTATTTATCTTCATGCTCGTCGCCGGTTTGGCTTTGAGTGCTATTGCTAATGTGCTGAGTTTGACTAACGGCACTGTAGGTTTGGTTGCTCAGTTACTTTTGCAGTTAGCCATCATGGCGGCCATTTATCCTTTTATGGCTGGCATTGCGATGTTAGGGGTGCGTCGTGCGGTTGACTTACCGATCTCCTATCAGGAGGCATTTGCGTATTTCGCCTACGTCTCACCTCTGGTCATTGCTGGAGTTCTGATGAGTATTCTAATGACTCTGGGATTTCTGCTACTGATAATCCCGGGCATTTATTTGTCAGTCGCTTATATGTTTACGGTGCCGCTCGTGGTGGAAAAAAACCTGAGCGCATGGCAGGCGATGGAAACATCGCGCAAGGCGGTCACCCGCCACTGGTTTAAGTTTTTCTTTACGTTACTGGTAATGGGCATCATTTTTGTGCTCAGCGCCATACCGCTAGGCCTCGGCCTGATATGGACCTATCCTATGCTTGTCGCGGTGATGGGTATTTTGTATCGGGATACTTTTGGCGTTCAGCAAACAGAGTAAGCCTGTTTTTTACAACAATTTTTAACAGCAACCCCGTTTCCCCCGCTTAGCCGGGCCTGTGCACATGGCGCCAGGCTCGCTAGCACTAACGTCGCTAGCACTCACATTGTCACGACAATTATGGCGGGCCTTTACCGGCACAACCTTCAGAAATATATAACGCTCAATACCCAGGTCAATGTAATCCACATCAACAAGGTTAGTGGCACCCCGACCTTAACAAATTCGGCAAAGGTGTAGTTACCCGCACTCATCACCAGCAGGTTAGTTTTATAGGCCATCGGTGTGGCGTAACTCATGTTGGCACCAAACAAAACAGCCAGCACAAAAGGCTCAGCGGGTAAATTCAAACTGGTCGCAATGCCAATGCCAATCGGCGTGCCGATCACAGCAGCGGCGTTATTAGAAATCACATTGGTCATGACGGCCAACAGCAACATCAGGGCAGACATCACCGTCACCGGGCCAGCCCCGGCCGTGACCGCGAGAAACACGTCTGTGATGTAGGTGGTTGCACCAGTAATCTGCAACGCGGTACCGAGCGCGAGGCTCGCCACCACGATAAAGTAGACCGACGGACTGATAGCCCTGATAGCCTCGACCAGACCGAGGCAACGGGTCAGTAGCATAACGCAGACACCAGCCAGCGCCGAAATGGCAATGGGTAACACGCCCGTCGCTGATAATGTCACCACCACGCCCAGGATCAACAGCGCCAGGTAGGCCTTATCGGTACGGGGCAACTCAACGCCACTGTCCAGTACCAGTAGCTCGGTGGATTGCTTGATCTTGGCGACCTGGTCCCGTGCACCCTGCACCAGCAACACATCACCCGCCTGTAACACCACCTGATGAATTTCTTCGCTGGGCCGCCACACATCCTTCCCTGCCCGATGCAGAGCCAGTACCGCCAACTGGTAGCGCTCAAGAAAGCGCGTATACCCGAGGTTTTCGCGGTCAAGGCTGGAACCTGGCACCACGACGATCTCGGCTAACACCTGATTCTCAGCGGAAAGGGGATGCTCCTCATCGACCCGCTGTTCACCCGAATACAGAACCGCAGAAATAGCCTCTTCGAAGCTCTTTAATTTTTGCGGGGTATCTCTGACTCTGAGTCGATCGCCAGCCTTGAGGACAACGTCAGGCAACGGTGTGATAAAAGTCTCGCCTCGGCGAATCCGCGCGACACGCATGGTGCCGTTGGTCAATGCGATCGCCTCGGCAAGGGTACCTCCGCAAGCTGGCGAATCTTCCGGCAGCAAAAGCCGCGCCTCAAACAGCCGTGGCGATCCATCGACCAGATCCATTTTACGATCTGGCAACATACGGGGAGCAATCAACCACAAATACAGCGTTGCCACGCCGCCGGCAACGGCGGCGGGCAGAACAAAGTCAAACATACCAAAACGCTCCAGCCCCATATCCGCCGCGACACTGACAACGAGGAGATTAGTCGATGTGCCAATCGTGGTGGCCATCCCGCCGACCAGGGTCGCAAAACCCATCGGCATGAGCACCGCCGCTGGCGAGCTCTTGTTACGGATACAGACACTCACCAGGATGGGCAGCAATAACACCACGACCGGGGTGTTATTAACAAAGGCTGACAACACGGCGCTGACCACCAACACGGCGAGAAAACTGAGATACGGCGACTTCCCCCATAACTTGGCAAGCCCTCTTCCCACTGGCTCCAGTGCACCGCTATAAACCAGTCCCTGGCCAAGCACCATCAGCGCGCAGACGGCGATCAACGCCTCATGAGCAAAACCGGAAAACAGCGACACGGGATCAAAATCCGCGTAGGGGAACAGAGCAAAGCCCGTGGTCATTACGGCCAGCAGGCCCAGCGAGGTAATCTCGAGTGGTAATTTGTCTCGGGTAAACAAGAAAAGAGCGACCACTGTTAGCGCCATGGTCGCTACCGCATGATGGCCAGGTAACGCGGGGAATGCCGCGATTATTTCCATATAAAAACCTTGCAGGAGTGCGAACAAGAGGAGGAACCCGCTCGCAGGACTATGAATAATAGAGCCGTTACGGCCACAAAAAGATCAGGCGATCAGGCTTTCAACCCCAGCAAGTTAGCGGTGTTGCTGCGCATCACTTTACGGACCTGATCATAACTCAATCCACCGAGGCCATCGGCGAATTCTACAGGTTCTTTCAAACCTTCGGGATGGGGCCAGTCCGAGCCAAAAATAGCGACATCAGGTCCAACTGATTCGAGCAGTTCCGGGATATTGTCTTCAGGAAAGGGGCACACACGAATACGATCGAGAAAGATCTCGCTGGGGCGCCCATGCAGCGGTCCAAAAGTAAAATTATTGCCGGCCACTTTGGCGGATTTGTCGAGCTTTTTAAGTAATGGCGCTACCCAGGAAGAACCATTTTCAATAGACAGCACACGCAAATTGCGAAAACGACCAAACAGGTTATGCATAATCAACGCGGCAAGGGTGTCATTCACCGGCCGCTCCATCATACCAATCATGTGCTGGAAAGCCGTCACCCGGTGATGCGGCGGGCGGGGATTCTCCCCCCAGGCGGCCGACACCAGCTCTTCAAATCCGGCATTACCCAAATGGAAAGCGACGGGAACTCCGGCCTCCTCACAACGCGCCCAAAAAGGATCAAAGTGTGGATCGGCTGGCGAACGACCCAGCACCGGCCCCGGAATCAAATTAACCAGCCGCGCGCCTTGTTTAAGCACCCGATCGAGTTCCGCGAGGGCTAGATCCAGATCGACCAGAGACAATTGCGCCGCGCTAAAAATACGGTTCTGGTAGGCCCAACCCCAGTCATCCTCAATCCACTTATTGAACGACCGGTGGTTGGCCATGACGACGGCCGGCCCCGCATCGCGCAGCGCCATTTCGACACCGACACCAAGGGATGGCAGAAAGATACCGGCTTCAACATTCTCCTGATCCAGCCAGCGCAGCCGACACTCCCGATCCATTGATTCGGGCAGTTCAAAGCAGGAAATTGGGTCCGCCGCCAGAATATGCGCGCCCTTATGATTTTTGTCCTGATAAAACGATTTATAGGAGCCGGGTTTGCCCGCGTGCTCGCCCGGCGGTGCGCTAAAAAAGTTGATGCGCGCTCCACGGAAATGCACCTGGGCATGTTTACTGATACCTCGCACTACCATGATCGCGTCATCACGGTACTTCGGCTCCATATGGCGGGTATAGCAGTCATCCGGTTCATAGTAATGACAATCTGCGTCGACCAGGGGATAGTCAATCAAATTCCGGGGATTCTGTTGTGCGGAGGCTGATTGCGTCATTTTCAGTTAATCCTGTGTCCTGTAACTGTGTCACTATGATGTCATAACCCGTCAAATTTGAACATGGCAGGTCTCGCTCGTGAGCTGCGACAGGCGCGTATAGCGCTTTTGTTTATAATCAAGCACTACACTGATAACCCATTGAATTAAACCATAAGAGGAATAGCAACGATGAAAGATGTAACAGGAAAAGTGGCCTTCATTACGGGTGGAGCCAGCGGTATGGGCCTGGGCATGGCGCGGGCGTTTACCGCTGCCGGGATGAAAGTCATGCTGGCCGATGTGGACGTGCAACGACTCGCTGCTGCAGAAAAAGAACTTAAAGGCAAAGGCGCCGATGTCGCCACCCTCGTTTGCGATGTCAGTAAGGAAAAATCCCTATTCGATGCGGCTGATGCCACCGTCGAGCGCTTTGGCAAAGTCCATGTGCTGTGTAATAACGCGGGCATCAACGTCGGCGGCACCTTCGAGGAATTGTCTCAGCGCGACTGGGACTGGGTGATCGCTGTTAACCAGCTCGGTGTGCAATACGGCATGACAGCGTTTTTGCCAAAAATAAAAGCACATGGCGAAGGCGGCCACATCATGACGACATCGTCAATGGCTGGTATCGTTAACGCAGGGCCTGGTTGGGGACCTTATAACGCCAGCAAATTCGCCGCCGTAGTAATGAGCGAGGTCCTGCGCAGCGAGCTAAAAGAAACCAACATCGGCGTCTCGGTGCTGTGCCCCGGCGCCGTGGCGACTAATATCGCCGAAGCTGGCAAGCACCGACCAGCAGAATACGGAAGCTCAGGAGATAAACCGGTGGTAGCAGGCGGTGTTGAGGAGCTACTCGCTCAAGGTCTTGACCCGGATGTCGTGGGTAAACTGGTGCTCGAAGGCATCCAGCAAAACCAGTTCTACCTGTTCACTGACCCGCGCATGATTAAATCGGTGCAGCGACGTTTTGATCGGATGCAGCAAGGCTTTGAGTGGTCGGCAAACTCAAAAGCCCTGACGGAAGCCAAAGCCCCCGGAGCTGCCGGTAGCTGATCGCTGATCAGTTACCTTGACCAGGCTAGATGCTTGAAATGGACTGATTCTGGGTAGGAACTGATTCAGAGCCGGAGCGCGGGGCAGTTGTACAATTGCCGCGCGCCAAAGTTTTCTGTTAGCCGTTAACCGTTAACCGTTAACCGTTAACCGGGGATGGTTTCCGCGTGCAGCACTTCGCTCGCGATAAGTTGACGGATTTCTGCATCGCTCATCGATAAACGCTCACGCAATATGGCTGCATTGTGCTCCCCCAGATAGGGCGCCTCCAGCGTCAACGTTGCTGGACACTCGGAGAAGCGCAGGGGCATCCCCGGCACCTGAAATTCTCCAAGCCCGCGATCACTGATGGTCCGCACGGTACCTCGCTCGATAAGATGTGGGTGCTGCGTCGCTTCAGCCGGCGTCAGCACCGGCGCTACCGGTACACGCACCGCTTCCAGCGCCTCACGCGCAGCATCGTCACTGGGCATGGCCTGTATCCAGCCTTCAATAATTTCAATCAACTGGTCAATATTCGCCACTCTGTCTGCATTGGTTTTAAAACGCGGGTCGTCGAGCATATCGGCGCGACCCATTACGTCACACAGGGCTGTCCACTGTTTTGCCGTGACCGCTATCACGAACATACAGGAATCCTTACCACGGAAAATACCGTCGGGCGCCACCGCCGGATGGTGCCGGCCATTGCGTGTCGGTTGCATTTTGCCGTTGGAATTACTGTATAGCTGCACGTTCAAATCATGGCAATGAAAATAACTATCCAGTAACGAGCAGTCGATATGCTGACCGCCGCCGCCCTGGGAGCGATAAAACAACGCACCATTGATCGCCGCCAGCGCATGCACACCGGTGTTGACATCGCCCATCGAGATCGTTGGCATCACTGGAGCTTCGTGGGGATAACCCATCAGGCTGGTAACCCCCGAATAAGCCTGTCCGATATAATCAAAGCCTGGCAGGTGCGCCAGCGGCCCCGTTTGACCAAACGCCGAGATTGAACAGAAAATCAATTCAGGGTTAATTTCCCGGACCACGTCCCAACCAAGGCCCATGTCGGCGATCACACCGGGTGAATAATTTTCAATCAACACATCGGTCTCAGCAACGAGCTTTTTGATAATTTCCAGCGACTCGGCTTTGCGCATATCCAGGCACAGGCTTTTTTTGCCACGGTTCTGCTGAATAAAGTAACCGCTACGGCCATTTTTGTAATAGGCCATCGTGCGCGTCATATCACCGCGCGGAGCCAGTTCAACCTTGATAATATCGGCGCCCATTTCCGCCATCAGCCGGGTGGTGGTGGGGCCGGCCAGGGCATGGGTAAAATCCAGCACCTTGCAGTTTGACAGGATGTGTTTAACGGTCATGTCGCTACTTCCTTCGTTATGGTCGTATGTCGGAGGGGGCCGCTAACGCGTGTCTCGTTCAACGGCCCTTAGCTAGATAACTTAGACCGGTTCCCGCGTTCTGCCAAGGCTTATTCGGATTTGGCACCGCTTACCTCGCCGGCCGACAATGCGGCGCCACGGCCTTGCCTAAAGTAATCGGGCTCACCGGCTGCCCAGATTTCGCCCATCATTTGATAACCCCCATCCACTGCCAGAGTTTCCCCGGTAACAAATTCACTGGCCGAGGAGCCGAGATAAGCGCAGGCTTCAGCAATATCCCAGACATCACCTGCCCGGCGCATGGGGTTGGCGTATTTGAACTGTTCAGCGGCTTCGCGAGGGTAATTGCGCAAGCCGTTGGAGGCAATGGCGCCCGGCGAAATGCAGTTGACGCGAATATTCAGTGGCGCCCATTCCACGGCGACACTTTTGCTCAGGTAAACCACCCCGGCACGGGCCGCTGCCGAATGGGTGGTTTGCAGGGTGCCACGATGAATATTAACAACGATATTAATGATATTGCCGGGCACACTAGCATCGCGCCAGCGTTGCGCGGCGTTTTGCATCATGTACCAGGTGCCATTGAGGTTGGTATCTATCACCGCTTTCCAGCCCTTCACGGAATAATCCATGGGGTTTTGCGCAAACTGCCCGCCCGCGTTGTTGACCAGCACATCCAGACCACCTCGCTCGGCCCAGACACGGTCCATAAGCGCCTGCACCTCCTCGGGCTCGCGGATGGTCATCGCCTGCGTGGTCACACCACCGCCTACACCATCGCGTATAAGGGCTGCGGTTTCCTGCAACGGTTCGTCGCGCCTGCCGCAAATGACCACATGGGCACCCAGCCGGGCGTAGAGAATGGCGACGGCGCGACCAATGCCCGTGCCGCCGCCTGATATCAACGCGGTTTTACCGGCCAGCAAATTGTGCTGATAAGCAGTCGGGCAACTCAGCAGATCGGCGTCATCCAACCCGTATAGTTCGTTTTCCTGATTCACAACCCCTCCCGGGCACGATGATTTACTGCATGACCCATCATCCGGTCAGGGTGTATCAAAATAGGCTGGCTTGCCGTTGGGCCAGGGCTCGCCCCAGAGTTGCTGCCCGCCATCCACGGTCAGACATTCGCCGGTGATAAACTTACCCGCCGAAGTGCCCAGATAAACCACGGCCTCGGCGATATCCATGGCATCGCCACAGCGCAGCATCGGGTTGGCTCGGTGAAAATCCTTTGACGCTTCTGGCGGATACACATTTAGGCCCGGCGTCGCCACCGTGCCGGGTGCCACGCAGTTGACCCGAATATCGAAGGGCGCCCACTCCACCGCCACACTGCGACTGGCGAAAACCACCCCGGCTCGCGCCGCGCAGGTATGAGCAATACCCGGCATGCCGCGCCATATGTCGGCAACGATATTAACGATGTTGCCGGGCTGCTGGTGATCGCGCCAATGCTGAGCGGCTTTTTGCATCATGTACCAGGTGCCGTTGAGGTTGGTATCAATCACCGCGTTCCAGCCCTTGACCGAGTAATCAATAGCTTCCTGGGGGAACTGTCCACCACCATTGTTCACCAGAATATCGAGTCTGCCGTATTTCTCCCAGACGGTATCCATCAACAGCTCTACCGCTTCCGGGTCGCGAATGGTCATCGCCATGGTGTCGATCGCCACCCCCAGGCGCTGCCTGATACCCGCTGCGGTATCGTCCAGATTTTGCTGATTGCGGCTACAGATCATCACCGTGGCGCCCAGTCTCGCAAACAGGTAGGCCATGGCACGGCCAAGACCGGTGCCACCGCCGGAAACGATCGCAACCTGGTCTTTTAGCAGGTCATCTCGGTAAACCGTGGGGTAGGCCGCCAATTCATCATCGTTAAGGCCCCAGGATTTGGCTTCGGTATTGGTCATAAAGTTTTACCCCTGTCACGGCGCGCTACAGTTCGGCGCGTATTCTACCGGTAGGTTGCCGCACACTTACACGGCGCCCGGAAGGTCACTTGACGACCAGCGCTAGCCACCTGCTATTGCATGGCTGTTCGCTTAGGCATCACCTGGATATAAAGCGTCTCGCGTTAAAACACCGCGTTAAACGTCATTTGTTTAAAAAATTCAGCGGCAAGCCCGGCCGTGGCCAGTCGATGGCAACCAGCCGACCGGTGGTTCCCAACGTAATGTAGGCGGTTCGTAACGCGGCTCCGCCAAAGCAAATATTGGTGGTGCCGTGATCGGGCATGGCGACATGCTCAACCGTGCGACCATCGGGTGACACCACGGTGATACCGCCGTTGACCAGGGTGGCCACGCAAATATTTCCCGCCGAATCCACCGCCAGCGAGTCGAACAATTGATGCCCCGGCAGGCCGACCACCAGATTGCGGCGCGGCTGGCCATTGGCGCGCACATCGGCAAATTGTCCCGGCCCGGACAAGTCGTACGACCACAGCCTGCCGGTCGGCGTTTCCGCCACATAAAGGGTCTTTTCGTCGGGTGATAGGCCGATTCCGTTCGGCCCTTCCATCGGGAAAATCATCTCGCGAATACTCGAGCCGTCCGGCAATGCATAAAACACCCCGGTCACGTCCCGGGAGCGCGGATAGTGCTTGCCGTGATCGGTAAACCAGAAGCCTCCGGCGGCGTCAAAAACAATGTCGTTGGGCCCTTTGAGAGGCTCGCCGTCGCAGTCTCTGTACAACACCTCAAACTCGCCGGTATCGATATCCACTTTTTCGATACGCCCGCTGGTGTAATTTTTTGCGGTCAGTCCCGGGGAGATTCGACCGTTGCGCTCGGTGAATTCAAAACCGCCGTTATTACAGACATAGCATTTACCATCCGGCCCCATCGCCGCGCCGTTGGGTCCGCCCCCGGTGTTCGCGACTACGCTGACACTGCCATCCGGCGCCACCCGTGACAGTCGCCCGCCGGCAATTTCCACGAGCAATATACTGCCGTCAGGCATTGCTATCGGGCCCTCGGGAAACATTAGCCCGGATGCAATTTCTCTGATTTCTGCCATCACCAACCCCGTCTTAGCCATTATTTTTGTGTTTGTCGAGCATAACTGTAAGTTAGGATCATCACCAGTTACAGCATTAATATTCGGTTCAGTCAGCAACACATCATTTAAAATTGCAACGCACAAACTATACTGAGGGCGACCATCGATACCAAACGAGCGTCTTTAATCAATAATTCTCTCGCTCATAAAAGCAACCACAGGGATCAGAACAATGAACTTCAGTGACAAAGCGGTGATTACCGGGGTGGGCGAAACGCCCTACACCCGTGGCGGCGACAAGACTTCCGTACAACTCATGCTGGAAGCTATTCGCAACGCCGCCGCCGATGCTGGCCTTAAACCCAATGAACTGGACGGTATTATTCCGCCAATGATGGATACCTATTCGGAAGAACTGGCGGCAAACCTGGGCATCGCCGATATGCGCTATTCAGTGACGGTTCACACCGGTGGTGCCAGCGCTGTGACCGGCCTGCAGGATGCCGCCATGGCGGTCGCCAACGGTCTCGCTAACCACGTTTGCGTGGTCGTGGGCTGGAATGGCTACTCGGCGCTACGGCCAAAACCCGGCCACAAACCCAACCGCTCGCTGCGCGAAACTGCCATGTCGTTGTCCACCAGGGATTTTTATTTCCCCTATGGCGTCGCCGCGCCGGTGCAGCTCTACGGTTGGCTGGCGACTCGACACCAGCAGATCTACAAAACCCGACCTGAAGATACCGGCGCCATCGCGCTGGCAGCCCGCAAACACGCCCAGCTCAATGACAAGGCAATGATGCAGGGTCAGGAGCTGACCATGGAGCAATATCTCAACGCGCGCTGGATATCCGAGCCCTTCCGTCTCTACGATTGCTGCCTGGAGACCGATGGTGCCTGCGCGGTGATTGTATCCAGCCCTGAGCGCGCCAAAGATCTCGCCAAAAAGCCCATTTATATTGCCGGAGCGGCTGAGGGCCACCCCTACCCGGCGGATGATATAGCAGCCCGACCCGACCCCTTCCAGATCGGTCTGTCCTTTGCGGCCCAGAAGGCTTTTGATATGGCCGGTGTTAAAGCTACGGACATGGACTTTATGGAAATCTACGACTGCTTTACTTATGTGGTCATGCTACAAATGGAAGCGATGGGCCTTTTTGAGCGCGGAGGCCTTGGCGACTACGTAAAAGACGGCAGCATCGAACTGGGCGGCGCCTGTCCAATCAACACCCACGGCGGCCTGTTAAGTGAAGGGCATGTCTGGGGCGCCAACCATATCGTTGAAGCCACCCGGCAATTACGCGGTGAATGTGGCGACCGGCAGGTCAGGGACGCCAGACTCGGGCTCGTTACCGGCTGGGGTGATCTGGGCGACGGCAGCATCGCCATTCTGCACAACTGAGCATCAGCGTTAACCGAATGTTTATATTAAATTCTCTAAGCAAGTTCTCAACTCAAGAACGGAGATAACATCATGACCGGTCCATTGCCGCAGGCTCGCCCCATACCCCAGTCAAGCGATCATTTAAACGGCCAGTTCTGGGCGCATTGCGCGACAGGTAAACTGTGTTTTCAACGCTGTCTCGATTGCGACACATGGCGGCATATGCCCCGTTATATGTGCGCCGAATGCGGTTCAGATCAGTGGGAATGGCGGGAATCCTCCGGCAAAGGCCGGATATTTTCGTGGATCATTACTCACCAGGCGATGCACCCCAAGTTTCGCGATGAAACGCCCTACGCAGCGCTGGTAGTAGAAATGGAAGAGGGCGTGCGTTTTGTCAGCAGACCGCTCGGCATTGGTAACGACGAACTGGCCATCGATATGCCGGTGCAGGTCATCTTCGAAAATATCGGCGAAGACTATGCCCTGCCCCTGTTCCGCAGAGCCTAGCTGAACGCTACTGAGGGCGCATTAACCAGTTGGATGGCAACTTCATACAACAAACAATATTAGACCCTGAGTAAACGGAACGCTGCCCAGGGCAACTGCGGCCCCCTAATAATCACCGGCCTTCAGCACACCTGCCGCGATTAGAGCATCTATTTCAGCGTCGCTTTTTTGCAGGAAATCGCTGAGGATTTGTCGATTATGCTCGCCCAACGTCGGTGCCTGATGATCGGGCTCGGCAGGGTAGGCATTGGTTCTGATTGGCATACCCGGTATTTGAAACTCGCCCGCGATCCTGTCTTTCACCATACGCACGGTGCCCCTGGCCACCAGGTGCGGGTGGGTCAGTGTTTCCGCCACGCTAAGAACCGGGGCACAAGGTACCGAGTGGGCCTGTAGTTGCTCAATCGCTGTATGAATATCAGGGAATCCGGCCAGCCAGTCTTCAATCAGTTTAACCACTTCATCTCGGCGTTCCAGACGCACCGCATCAGTGGCGAAGTCCGGTGTTGCAATTAAGTCAGGCCGACCGATCGCTGCACACAAGTCCCGCCAGTGATGCATGAATCCCATTAACACAATATCGCCGCCGTTACCTCGGAATAAACCCGCCGGAGCGAGATACGACAGATGCCGACCGCCGCGCCTGGGCTTGATCGCACCATCACTGCCGCTGGCCTGATGCACATTGACTTCATGGCAGTGGTAATAACAGTCCAGCAGCGCGATATCCAGATGTTGACCCTGGCCGGTTCGCGCCCGGTTTAACAGCGCCGCTGCAATGGCAAACGCGCCGTGCACCCCAGTGCTGACATCACCGATGCCGGCCAGTGGAATATGGGGCGCCTCGTCCGCCTCGCCAATCATCGACGTAATCCCCGCGTAAGCCTGGGCAATATAGTCATAGCCAGGCTTATCAGATAAGGGGCCGGTTTGACCGAGGGCT
>JBFJZC010000015.1:0-19549 GCA_041622295.1 Porticoccaceae bacterium | reverse complement strand
GATAAAGCGCGCAAACTGCACGGCCCACAGCGCCGACCGCAAACTGTGGTCATGGGTGTGTTGATCTTTTTCACGCAAGCGAACCAACCAGGTAAAGGCATCCGGGCAACGCAGCACACTGTCCACCATGCCGTTAACGTTTTCCTTAAGCTTTTCATAATCCGCCAACTTGCCGCGCGAAATCTGCCGACTTACAAGGGACAAATTACCCCTTAAATATCGCACGATATTCTTGGCATTTTCAGCCTCTACTCGCAATGGCACTGTTATTTCGTAAACCCCTTTACGGACGGTGATCGGCGTATAGCCCGGCCCCTCATCATTACCCGTTCTCGTGAGACGTCGTCGATCACCCTTCGCTGACCGAGCTGGATTAGCGCGGCGATCTGAGCGAAGGCCTGCTTCGTCAGATTCAAGTGGACCTTTACCTTTGACGATATCAATATATACGTAATCGCAATAGGTTCGCAGTGCGACGATCTCGTCTAGCGACCGCACCTGAAAGCCCTGTAGCGGGAATGGTGTTTTACCCCAGGGACGATCGAGCCTGGATACGAACATGCCCAGGGTCAAATCTTCCACACTTATCTGTACTTGCTTGATCGACATAATTTAAGTTTCAGCGGTTACAGCAGGCTGCCCCTTTAGACCCTAATTTTTCGTTTAACGATAACAACGTTAAGCGATCCTGACCAGCTAATAGTTACTTGCAGGCTAAAGAGTAAACTGCGCAGCACCAATTGCAAGACGATATGTCCAGTCGGCCTATCTACGCGACAAACGCTACTTTTTACCGGGGGGAACCGTGGTAGTTCACAGACAATCTGTGAACTGCGTCAACAAGGGCGGCGACATGGTGAGGATCTATGTCAGGGCTTATACCGTGGCCCAGATTGAAAACATGGCCTGCTCCAGGCCCATATTGTTCTAGTATTTTGCCCGCCTCTGCCTCTATAACCTTGACAGGAGCACGCAAAATGGCTGGATCCATATTGCCCTGCAAGGCTACCTGCGTGCCGACCCGTGCCCTGGCCTGAGCGATGCTCTGTGTCCAGTCGAGTCCTATAGCGTGGCATCCTGTCGCAGAGATGGCCTCGAGCCACCCGCCCCCACCTTTGGTGAAGAGGATGACCGGCACAATCCTGCCATCGGCCTCGGGAGTCAGGCCAGCAACAATCTGGGCGAGGTATTTCAGCGAAAACTCCCGATAGGCCTGGTCGCTCAACACCCCGCCCCAGGTATCAAAAATCTGTACCACCTGGGCGCCCGCAGCAATTTGCGCATTTAGATAATTAATGACCGATGCGGCCAGTTTTTCCAGTAGCAACGACAATAAAGCGGGGTTGCTGTAAACCATCGTTTTTATTTTTGCAAAATCCTTACTGCTACCGCCCTCAATCATGTAGGTGGCCAGGGTCCACGGGCTGCCGGAAAAGCCGATTAAGGGAACACGACCATTGAGTTCGCGTCGAATCAGGCGAACCGCGTCGACAACATAGGGGAGGTCTGATGCGGTATCGATAATCGGCAGATTTTCAATGTCTTTGGCACACACCACAGGTTTGCGAAACCGTGGACCTTCACCTTCTTCAAAATACAGACCGAGACCCATAGCATCTGGAATAGTCAGAATGTCAGAGAACAGTATGGCCGCGTCGAGATCAAAACGCTCCAACGGTTGCAGGGTCACCTCACACGCTGCCTGGGGATTCTGGCACAGCGCCATAAAATGGCCTGCTTGTGCGCGCCTGGCCCGGTATTCAGGAAGATAACGGCCCGCCTGACGCATTACCCAGATGGGGGTAACATCCACGGGTTCACGCAGCAACGCGCGGATCACGCGATCATTTTTGAGTTCTGTCATCTTTAATTTGCCATCGTTTTTTGAGCCACGGTTAATGAGCCAGATTAACGAACCCGGGTTTAATTGGTGCCAGCTTAGTGGGTGCCAGCTTAACGGGTTAAAGTTTAATAGGTTTAAGTTTAACGGCTCACCACCAGACTGAGCGCAACTAAATTAACCGTGAATTATCCACTCGCAGTCACGTAGTCACGTAGTCACACTGCAAGATAATCAAGAATGCCTTCAGCGGCCTGCCGCCCTTCCCAGATTGCAGTGACTACCAGGTCAGACCCCCGTACCATATCGCCGCCAGCAAATACCTT
Organism: Porticoccaceae bacterium; assembly: GCA_041622295.1. Classification (GTDB taxonomy): domain Bacteria; phylum Pseudomonadota; class Gammaproteobacteria; order Pseudomonadales; family Porticoccaceae; genus HB2-32-21. Next base: position 17,383 of record JBFJZC010000015.1, on the reverse strand, counting down.
GGCATTTCTCGTCTGAAATGGAAAATGCTGTTTTTCTGGCGCGATCACACCGCCCCAACTGTTAAGTTCAATGCCGTGATCGGCAAACCATGGCGCTGGACTAGGTTGAAAGCCAAACGCAACCAGAACCACATCAGCGGGGATAATCTGCTCGCTTCCGGCGACTGGCTGCGGCCGCTGCCGACCCTTTTCATCAGGTTCACCGAGCCGTGTTTCGACGACTTTGACCCCGGTTACCCGACCGTCGCCAACGATTTCTACAGGTTGTCGATTGAAGAGGAATTTCACACCTTCCTCCCGTGAATTAGCCACCTCGCGACGCGATCCTGGCATATTTGCCTCATCCCGCCGATAAACGCAGGTGACCCGCCTCGCGCCCTGGCGAATCGCGGTACGATTACAATCCATCGCTGTGTCACCACCGCCCAGCACAACAACCTGCTGACCCTTGACCGAGACATAATCATAATCGGCCTGGGGCCAGCCCTGATTATGATTAACATTCGCTACCAGGTAGGGCAAGGCATCGACAACCCCCGGCATATTCTCCCCCGGGAACCCGCCGCGCATCGTCGTGTAAGTTCCCATACCCAGAAACACCGCGTCATATTCTTCAAGTAAGGCTTCAAACGGAATGTCCTTGCCCACATCGACATTCAGACGAAATTCGATGCCCGTTTCGACAAACATTTCTCGTCGTTTGATCATCACCGATTTTTCCAGTTTGAATTCCGGAATACCAAAAGTCAGCAAGCCGCCAATTTCAGGATAGCGGTCAAATACGACTGGCTTGACGCCATTGCGAATCAGGATATCTGCACAGCCAAGACCAGCAGGCCCGGCACCGATGATGGCAACTTTTTTGCCGGTCGCCTGTACCGCCGCCACCGTTGGCTTCCAGCCCATGGCAAGCGCGGTATCCGTAATGTATTTCTCAACGTTACCTATGGTGACGGCGCCGAACCCATCATTCAGCGTACAGGCTTCTTCGCAAAGTCGATCCTGAGGGCAGACCCGGCCACACACTTCGGGCAGGGTATTAGTCTGATGGCACAATTCCGCCGCTTCAATGATGTTGCCTTCTTCGACCAACTTCAGCCAGTTGGGGATGTAGTTATGAACGGGACACTTCCACTCACAATAAGGGTTGCCACAGCCCAGACACCGATGTGATTGTGCGGCAGCGTCCGGTTGCAGATAGGGTTCGTAGATCTCAGCGAAACTCGATTTTCGCCTGGCGATCGGCTTTTTCTCAGGATCTTCACGCTTTACGTCGAGAAACTGAAAATGATTGTGCTGGCGCTCAGTCGTCATAGTACAAACCTTTTAAACTGTCGATGCGGATTACTCGGGACGCGCACGAGTATTCTCGAAAAGACTGGCCAGTGATGCCGATTTCGGTTTGACCAGCCAGAAGCTGGCGACGTAATCGTCGAAATTATCGATCAGTTCTGCGCCCCAGGCACTGCCCGTCTCGGCAACGAACTCTTCGATCATCCGTTTGAGAAAGTGCCGCTGGTTCTCCAGAGGTTCAGTGGTAATGCGATGCACCTCGACCAGCTCAGTATTGACGCGATCATAGAAGCGGCGTTCGAGATCGAGGACATAGGCAAATCCGCCTGTCATACCGGCACCGAAATTGTATCCAGTGGCGCCCAGAACCGCGACAATACCACCGGTCATATACTCGCAACAGTGGTCTCCCGCACCTTCGATAACAGCATACGCTCCAGAATTACGCACCGCGAAGCGCTCCCCGGCGCGACCAGACGCAAACAACTTGCCGCCGGTAGCTCCGTAGAGGCAGGTGTTGCCCATAATCGGGGTGACATTGCTGACAAACGTGCTGCCCTTGGGCGGCGATAAAACCAGCTTACCACCCGCCATACCTTTGCCCACATAATCGTTGGCATCGCCGGACAGATAAATTTCAAGCCCCCCGGCATTCCAGGCGCCAAGCGACTGCCCTGCGACACCGGTAAGAGATAACCTGAGGGGCGCTGTCGCCATACCCTGATTGCCATGGCGCCTGGCAATTTCGCCACTCAGGCGGGCACCGATAGTGCGATCGCAATTAGAAATGGTGTACTCATAATGCCCGCCGGTCGCCCCTTCTATGGCGGGCAGCATATCCGCGACCATCCGCTCAGCCAGCTCGCCCCTGTCAAAAGGCGTGTTGCGCGCAACCTGACAATACTGCGGCTTGGTCTCCAAAAATTCGTCGCTGTGTAATATCGGTGCCAAATTAAGCTTTTGCTGCCGCGCGGTGTTGCCCGGCAACACTTCCAGTAAATCGACGCGACCGATCAGCTCCGCCAAACTGGCAACTCCCAGCGCAGCGAGCCATTCGCGGACTTCCTGAGCGATGAAAAGAAAAAAGTTTCTGGCGTTCGCTACCGTGCCCTTATAATGGCCGTCGCGCAGCGTTTGATCCTGAGTCGCGACACCTGTAGCGCAGTTATTGAGATGGCAAATACGCAAATATTTGCAACCCAGGGCAACCATCGGCGCGGTACCGAAGCCAAAACTTTCCGCGCCCAATATGGCTGCCTTAATTACATCCAGGCCTGTCTTCAAACCACCGTCAGTCTGCACCCTGACTTTGTCCCGCAGATCGTTGGCTCGCAACATCTGGTGCGTTTCCGCAAGCCCTAATTCCCAGGGGGAGCCAGCATAGCGTATCGACGTCAATGGGCTAGCGGCCGTACCGCCGTCATACCCGGAAATCGTAATCAGATCAGCGTAAGCCTTGGCGACGCCAGCAGCAATGGTTCCGACACCCGGACGCGACACCAGTTTTACCGATACCAAAGCCAGGGGATTAACCTGCTTCAGGTCAAAGATTAACTGCGCGAGATCCTCTATCGAATAGATGTCGTGGTGGGGCGGCGGCGAAATCAATGTCACCCCCGGAACCGAGTAACGCAGCGAGGCAATCAGCTCGTTTACCTTGCCACCAGGTAATTGGCCGCCCTCACCCGGTTTAGCGCCCTGTGCAATTTTGATCTGGATAACTTCGGCGTTGACCAGATAATGCGGCGTCACACCAAAGCGTCCGGAAGCAACCTGCTTGATTTTCGACGTTCTAACCGTGCCGTAGCGCCGGGGATCTTCGCCCCCTTCCCCAGAATTGGAGCGCCCGCCCAGGCTGTTGAGGGCCTCGGCCAGAGACTCATGGGCCTCTGGCGACAACGCGCCCAGCGACATCCCGGCAGAATCAAAACGTACGACTATTTGTTCAACAGGCTCGACGTCATCCAGCGGGATTGTATTGCCCCCCGTTTTCAGGCGCATGAGATCCCGCAAGGTCGCCACCGGTCGACCATTAACCAGTGCAGCGTATGCTTGCCAGTCGGTATAACAGCCACTGCGCACGGCTTTTTGCAGAATCTGCACAACATCTGGGTTGAAGGCGTGATACTCCTCGCCATGAATATATTTAAACAAACCGCCCGGCGAAATTGGTTTGCGATCCCGCCAGGCGAGTTCAGCGAGGATTTGCTGGTCGCTCTGAAAATCCACAAACTCCGCCCCACGGATGCGGCTGACCAGCCAGGGAAAGCACAGTTCAATGATCTCATCGCCCAGGCCAATGGCTTCGTACAACATTGCCCCTCGATAAGAGGCGATGGTGGAGATACCCATTTTTGACAGTATTTTCAACAGGCCTTTGTTAATACCCCGACGATAGTGTTTGAATGCGGTGTCGACATTGATAACAAGCTCACCGCTTTCAATCATATCGTAGAGAACGTGGTAGCTCAGATAGGGATAAACTGCAGTCGCCCCGCAACCAATCAACGTTGCTATTTGATGAGGATCTCGTGCAGCCCCGGTACTGACAATGATATTAGCGTCGCACCGCAAGCCCTTAACAGTTAAATGATTGTGGACCGCACCAACAGCGAACACAGACTGCATGGGGATCTTGCCCACCTCAATATCGTGGTCTGACAGAATACAGACGGTGACGCCACCTCTTACCGCTTGCTCAACATCAGCACACAGGGCAAGCAACGCTGTGTGTAAGTCCACTTGCGCCGGATCATAATTGAGCCCGAATTTACGCACTTCGTAACCGGGGTGTTTATTATGCTTGAGGGAATAGTATTTGCGCGGCGACAACACCGGGCTATTTAGGTTTATCCGCCCGGCATGCTCCGGGGTTTCCTCAAAAATATTCCGCTCTTTACCCAATTGAGTGCTCAAAGACATGGCAATACCTTCACGCAGTGCATCAATCGGTGGATTGGTCACCTGGGCAAATTGCTGGCGAAAATAGTCAAATACACTACGGTTTTTTTCCGACAACACTGCCATCGGTGAATCATCACCCATCGACGCCACCGCCTCCTGAGCGCCTTCGGCCAGCGGCACAAACACCTGATTCCGCTCCTCAAGGGAGACGCCATACATTTTCATGTACTGCCGGATTTTCTCCCGGGACAATGTCCCCTCAATATCCATGCCATCCTGATCCATGGTGGACTCAATAGCATGAGCACCTTCGCGCAACCAGCGACGGTAGGGCTGGGCCGCAGCGAGGCGCTGATCTATGTCCTCACGGGTTTCCATGGTTCCATCCACGACATCGATCGACAACATATCACCAGGCCCAAGACGACCCTTTGCCACCACCGCTTCCGGCCGGTAGCCATGTACGCCGACCTCCGAAGCAACGGTAATGAAGTCGTCGTCCGTGAGTATCCATCGCGATGGCCGCAAGCCGTTCCGGTCGAGCGCACATATTGCGTAGCGTCCATCGGTGATAACCAGGCCAGCCGGGCCGTCCCACGGCTCCATATGCATGGACTGGTACTCAAAAAAGGCCCGTTGATTCGGATCCCGGTCCTCGACATTGTTCCAGGCAGGAGGTATCAGCATTCTCACGGCCCGATGCAGCGGGATACCCCCGGTGACCATCACTTCGAGCATATTGTCGAGGCTTGAGGAGTCTGATCCGGAACGATTAACCAGCGGTGCAACGTCGGCAAGGTCTGGTATTTGTTGAGAATTGAACTTGGCAGTTCGAGCAACAGACCAATTCCTGTTACCCACAATGGTGTTGATCTCGCCATTATGCGCAAGCATTCGAAAGGGCTGCGCAAGGGGCCATTCCGGCAGCGTGTTGGTACTAAAGCGCTGATGGAATACACAGATAGCGGTTTCGAGGCGCGTATCGGATAGATCCAGGTAAAAGTGCGGCAGATCAACGGGCATCATCAGGCCCTTGTAACAAATAACTCCTGCCGACAGGCTGGCTACGTAAAAACGTCTATCTTTGCTCAATCGTTTTTCAATGTGACGCCTTGCCACAAAAAGGCGCGCATCAAAGCGCAGCGACTCCATGTCGTCGGGCGCGCCAATAAATACGTGCTCGATCATCGGTAGCGTGCGCAGGGCTATTTCCCCCAGACAGCTATTATCGGTGGGAACTTCACGCCAACCTACGACATTGAGCCCCTGACGGCTCAGCTCCTGCTCCGTGATTTGTTTTGCATGCTGCCGCGCGGTTTCTTCCGGGTTAAGCATCATGACGCCGACCGCGTACCGCTCGGGCAATACTTCGCCAAATTGCTCCATGGCAATCGCGCGCAAAAAACCATCGGGCTTTTGCAATAATAGTCCGCAGCCATCGCCCGTTTTCCCGTCCGCGGCGATACCACCGCGATGCGTCATGCAGGTCAGCGCCTCTATGGCTGTTTGTAGTAATCGATGACTGGTTTGGCCCTTCAAATGAGCAATCAGACCAAATCCGCAGTTGTCGCGAAACTCGTCGAGCCGGTACAAACCTTTAGACATAAATAACTCGTTATAAAACATTGTGTTACGAAGGCGAAATCCAGCAACACAGCGCTGCACGGGGCAAAAGGAGGGACATTTTACACAGGTGGCATGAGCGGGACAAATGCCGGAGATTTACAGGAAACTCAACACTTCTCTCAGTTTTGACTGATCATAATCAGCGCTTACAACCGCGTCACCCACTGCTTTTAACAGGACCAGGCGAATAACACCACCCAGCACTTTCTTATCAACTGCCATGAGCTCAAGAAATCGCTGTTGGCTGATGCCTTGCGGGGGCGCAACAGGTAGGCCCACCTTCAACAGGATCGCCCGTACGCGGTCAACATCCGTCTGCGGCAACCACCCGATTCGGGCCGACAGTTCAGCGGCCATGGCCATACCTGCAGCCACCGCTTCGCCATGCACCCATCCGCTATACGCCTGAAAGGTTTCGATGGCATGGCCAAAAGTGTGGCCAAAATTAAGGATGGCGCGTACCCCTCCCTCCCGTTCGTCTACACTGACGATCTGTGCCTTCAACCGGCAGGAGGTCTCAACAGCATGAAGCAGTGCCTTTTCATCTCTCGCCAACAGATGCTCAATATTGCCCTCCAGCCAAATAAAAAACGCTTCATCGCGAATCAGGCCGTACTTAATCACTTCTGCAAGCCCAGCTCTAAACTCCCGCTCGGGCAACGACTTAAGCGTATCGATATCAATCAGCACCGCCCGTGGTTGATGAAAGGCGCCTATCATATTCTTACCAAGCCGGTGATTTACCGCTGTTTTGCCGCCGACAGAAGAGTCAACCTGAGCCAGCAAGGTGGTAGGCAGCTGAATAAACGCGATACCGCGCTGATAACAGGCTGCTGCAAACCCCGTTATATCGCCGACTACGCCACCGCCCAACGCAATCAAAGTGGTATCTCGACTATGACTATCCTTTAGGAGCGCGTCAAAAATTAAGTTTAGCGTGTCGAAGTTTTTATATTTTTCACCGTCAGGAAGCACCAGGTGATCAACCCTGTAATCGCCAAGTGCCCGATCGACTACGTCCAGGTACAGTGGAGCAATTGTTTCGTTGGTAATAACCAGCGCGCCGTCACGACCGAGAAACGGAGCCAGAATACCCTTCTGGCGCAACAGTCCGCGACCAAACAAGATCGGGTAACTACGCTCACCTAGCTCAACGGTCAGGCTATGCATGATTAGGCATCACTTAAGGCAAACTATAGAAAGGCGGCGATGCTAGCACATCGTCAACTCGCCTGCAGGATGAGTAACTTAAGCTTCTCCGCGGCAGTCGTAGGGCTATTATTCTCACTGGTAAAAATGATATCGGCGACTTCCCGATAAAGAGGGTCTCTCCGGGTCACCAGTTCATCAATGACTTCACGCCTGTTTTCTACCTGCAGAAGCGGCCTCCTGGTATCCAGTAAGGTTCGCTCATAAAGAATGTCCGCGGGTACCGCGAGATAGACGATCAGCCCACTACTGCTCATTACATTCCGATTGTCAGGGTTTAGCACCACGCCTCCGCCCGTCGCGATAATAACATCCTGTTTTGTCGCCAGCTCGGCCAGCATGCTTGTCTCACGCTTTCGGAATCCTTCCTCCCCTTCGACATCGAAAATCCACGGAATATCGGCGCCACTGCGGGCTTCGATCTCGGTATCCAGATCTATAAAAGCCTTATGCAAGAGCCTGGCGAGTTGTCTACCAACAGTGGTCTTGCCGGCCCCCATGGGGCCGACCAGGAATATGGGCTGCCGCTGCCCAGTCATTGATCCAGAAGCGGATCGCTGATAATTCTCGGCGTCACAAAGATTAGAATCTCCCGCTTTGTGCGATCAGAGACGGTATTTTTGAATAATCGTCCAATGAAGGGTAAATCACCCAAAATCGGCACTTTCTGCTCGCCCTTGATCTCTTCCATTTGAAAAATCCCCCCGAGAACAAGAGTCTGACCGTCACCCACTAACGCCTGGGTTTGTATTTGAGTCACGTCGATCGTCGGCTCTGCACCACCCTGGGCAGTAGGCACGATCTGGCCAATAGAATCCTGATTAATCAACAGATCCATGATGATACGGTTGTCCGGAGTGATTTGTGGCGTTACTTCAAGCTTTAACACCGCCTCCTTAAACTCTACCTCCGTCGCCCCACTTGACGTACCCGACTGGTAAGCAATTTCAGTACCGGCCTTGATAATGGCTTTTTGCTTATCCCCTGTCAGCACCTTCGGTTGCGAAATAATTTCCCCAAAACCGTCATTCTCCAGCGCGCTTAACTCCATATCTATAAAAGTATTGTCTTTCAACAGGCCGAGACTAAAGCTACCGGCAGGTCCTGCAACACCGAGATCAACCGCCAGGCTTTCGCCAAGGGTTAAATCGTGGTCATTCTCTATTTTCGTGATATTGCCGAAATCGTCTCGCGTGATTTCATCTTCTTCTATGGTAAATGCATCAATCACCCCGTCAGCTTTCTGACCCTGCCGGGTACCTACAAAAGATAGAATATCATCTCCCGGGCGCCGAACACCTGAGATGCCCCACCGAACCCCTATCTCTTTTCTGAAGTCAGTGCTGGCAATAATAATACGGGCCTCAATTTCGACTTGCCGAATGGGGATATCTATCTCCGCCACCAGACGACGAAATTCATCAATTTTTTCCTGCACATCGGTCAGAATAATGGTATTAGTGCGCTGATCAACGATTGCCGTACCCCGCGGCGACAGGATGCTTGATGTGGTATTTCCATCACCACCGCCACCGCCACCGCCATCCTTCGAGTCAAACAACTCGAAAAGCTCAACGGCATCGGCGTAACGCACGCGAACAAAATCTGTCACCAGCGGCGCGAGCTCGATCAGTTGCTTGTTTGCCTCGACCCGCAAGCGCTCCTGTTCGGCAATCTCCACGGCCGGCGCAACCATCAACACATTGCCTTCCTGACGCTTGTCCAGACCCTTAGCTTTAAGAACGATACTAAGCGCCTGATCCCACGGCACGTTTTGCAGACGCAAGGTTATGTTGCCTGTGACAGTATCGCTGGCAACGAGGTTAAGATCGGTGAAATCTGCAATTAATTGCAGTACCGAGCGAACCTCAATGTCCTGGAAATTTAAAGAAAGTTTTTCACCTGCATACTCGAACTTGGACTTTTGCTCCTTTTCCTGAGGCGTCAATGGCTTAACGCTGACCACATACTGATTGTCAGCCTGATAAGCCAGGTAATCATATTCTCCCGTCGCGGCAATAATTATCCTGGTTGTCGCACCATCGTGCTGGGCATCAACACTGCTGATAGGGGTTGCGAAATCGACGACGTCAAGCTTCCTGTTCAGGGGCTCAGGCAAGTCAGTGCGATAAAAGCTAACGGTGATGTCGGTGCCCACCCGAGCCACGTCCACGGGAGTCCTGGCGTTGCTCAAGTCAATAGAGACCAAACCTTCGCCTTTTTGTCCTCTCTTGAAATCAACATTTACAACCGCATTCTCTGACTGAGAAAAACTCTTGCCAGCAGCGGCTTGCTGCACGGAACTTGCTGCCATCCCGGGCTTGTTGGTAGCGCTGGCTGAACTGGCTGTAGCCGGCCCCCCGACAGCCAACGTCAAGCTGTTCGCATTAGAATGTGTTTCATAGGCCACCGTTTCTCGCAAGTTAACGATTAACCGGGTTCGGCCGCCCGCACTCAATACCACGACACTCTGGGCATTATCAAATGACAGGGGATATTTCTTCTCGCTAAGCGCGCTATCCGTGTTCTCAAAATCCAGAACTATCCGTGCAGGAGAATCTATTTTGTACGATTTCGGCTCCGGCGCAGGACCGTCAAAATCGAGTTTCACCTCAAACTTGTCGCCAGGGAGCGCCGAAAACTTGATATCCTGAATAGAGGATACCGCTTGCGCTGAGGCGACCTGGAAAAGCAGGCAACCCGCTGCAATAAGCTTTACCCCTGCTTTCAACCTACCCAAAGGCCACCCGATTACATTCATGCCTGATCCCCCAAAATAGCTCATCAATCATTCTCCTTCAGGCCTAACGTCCTCGGCCTTTCCACCCATCCACCTTTGCCGTCCGGAACGATTTCGACCACATCAATTTTTGACTCAGCGATAGCGACAATCCTGCCGTGGTTTTTGCCCAGATAATTGCCAAGGGCCACCCGATGCACATCACCCTCCCCATCGTTGAGCAGGGACCATATCGTGCCGTCTTTTTCGATAGAGCCAGTCAACGTAAAAGATGAGAAATTAAAGTTTTCCAGGAATTCTTTTTTTCTGCTCTCGTCAGGCTTAATTGCCGTTTTCCCACTGGTTTGAGTTTTTGAAATCGCTGTCAACGGCTTATCGAACGGACTTCTAAAAGCAACTGCGCTGTATTTAAAGGTCGCATACGGGTCAAAGGTCGGTAACGGTTCTATTTCTCCCACTGGCTGACTCCTGGCCTCAAGCATAAAGGCCTGCAAATCCTCATGCCCACCTCGCCCGGCGCAGCCCAACGCTAATAAACACAGACCAACAATGGAAACGGTTCTAACTAACAAGATGGTATCCATCACCTAATCGTCCTGTCCTTTATAACGGTATGTTTTGGCCTCGACTTCGAAAACGAGTCGATTCTGTTTGTCGATGCTCGTAATCGAGTAATTGTGTAACGTTACAATTCTCGGCAAGCCAGCTATCCCACTCACGAAAGTGCCCACGTCGTGATACCCCCCCTGAGCGACGATTTTTATCGGCAACTCCACATAAAACTCTTTGGCACTTTCCGGCTGCAGAGAAATAGTTTTAATATCAAGGCTACTTCCGTAACCAATTTCGGTAATATCTTCAAGCAAACTAGGCACCTCGGTATCGCCGGGTAATTGCGCCAGTAACGCACCAAAGGACTCCTCTATTTCGGCCATCTGCTCCCGGTACTCTTCGAGATTCGCAGCCTCAAATGCTTTCTGTTTATAGGTGCTTCTCAACGCCACTTCCTTCGCTACAGCCGAGTCAAGCGTGATATAAATATCCTTTACGTGCAGAAAATAACCTAACCCGAGCACCAAAAATAATACAGCGACACATACCAACACACGGAAAAGCGGAGGCCAGACGCCAATATTGTGAAAGCCAAGTTCGGATATATCGAGACCCTTCGCGCGATAACTTTCTTTAACAGCCATAAATCACGCCTCCCCGTCTTTCGGTTGAGTTTTACCCAACTTGACGTGAAGCTCAAAGCGACTACCCTGCTCGCCAAGGGCCGTATTCGCCTCTACCTTGGTTAAATTCGGCTCAATGAACATATCCGACGCATCCAGCTGACGCATCAAAGCCGAGATCCGATTATTTGACTCGGCATAACCGACAAGAGCAATGCCATCTAGATTGCGAGACATTTTTTCGAAATAGACGCCGTCCGGTGTAGCCCTAACGAACTCATCGAAAATCTTCACCATCTCCGGACGATTGCCCTGTAAGGCCTGGATCACCTCCATTCTTTCAAGCATTTGAGCTCTTCGCTCCTTTAAATCCTTGATCTCCTTAACTCGCTCTTCCAGAACGGCAATTTCTCTGGTAAGCAGGGCATTGCGATCATTCTGCCAGTCAACACGGCCAACCACCCATCGATCCCACCCAAAAACAATTAGCACAGCAAGGGCAGCCACCCCACCGACAATGGTCAGGAACTCCTTTTGCTTCTCCTGACGATAATCTTCCCGCCAGGGAAGCAGGTTAATTTTTGCCATATCTAATCAAAGCTCCTTAGCGCTAATCCAGTAGCTATCAACATTGCCGGGGCATCCATCGCAAGCGCAACCGCATTCACCTTGCTACTGACCGCCATGCTCGCAAAAGGATTTGCTACCAGGGTGGGCAAGCCCAATTTTTCTTCCACCTCGTCGCGCAGTCCCTCCATAGCAGCCACCCCCCCAGCCAGCACTAACTGATCGATATAGTTGTACTTGCTCGACGAGAAGAAGAACTGCAAGGATCGCGAAATTTGCTGAATCAACGCTTCTCTAAAAGGTTCCAGTATTTCAGACTCGTAGTCCTCGGGCAGGCCACCCTGTTTTTTTGCTTGCCCCGCCTCTTCCACTGACAGTCCGTACCGACGCTGAATTTCTTCGGTAACCTGCTTGCCACCAAATAGTTGCTCGCGCGTATACAGGGTTTTTCCATCGACAAGAACGCTGAGTGTCAGCATGGTTGCGCCGATATCAGCAATAGCTACTACCTGCTCGCCCATGTCTTCAAGCTGCTCGGCAATTAATTTGAAGGCGCGCTCAACCGCAAAAACCTCTACGTCTACTATTTTGGGGTTGAGCCCGGCAAGGCTCAAAGCCTCGGCACGCAAATCCACATTCTCACGCCGACACGCCGCGAGGAGCACGTCAACCTGATCAGGGTTGTTTTCAGACAAACCAATTATCTCAAAATCCAGCGCCACCTCATCCAGGGGGTAAGGGATATACTGATCCGCCTCCACAGCGAGCTGCGATTCCATCGCCTCCTCACTAAGGTCAGCTGGCATCTCAATAACTTTTGTAATCACCGCCGAGCCAGCTACGGCCACCGCGGCGTCTCGGGCCTTGACTTTCGCCTGACTGACCACCTTGCGAATGGTTTCAGCCAGCGCATTGATATCATTAATATTTTTTTCCACTACCGTATTAGGGGCAAGCGGTTTGACGAGATAACTCTCAACCTTGTAGCGCCGCCCAGATTTACTCAGCTCAAGCACCTTGACAGTAGAAGATGTGATATCAACACCAAGCACAGACTTGGACTGTTTGTCCAGAAAATTAAAAATTCCCATTTTTATTTTCTTTTTCCTATAGTTAGGCAGATCTTATAACAAGCCACTGTAACTTATTATCGAATCTTTGCAAGTATTTATTAATACGCGCTTACCAGTATAATGTCGCCACCTCAGCTCTGAAACATACCATAACAGCCAGTTATGCTACCCACCTTCAAGCAAGCTTTCCGCTTTATCGGACTTTGCACCATCCCAGCGGCGGGCTTGGGGCTGCTGCTAACTGCCAGTCTGTACCTCTACCTTAGCCCCAAATTACCCTCAGTGGAAACCCTGAAAACCGTTAAATTTCAGACCCCTTTGAGAGTTTACTCACAAGATTTACAACTTATTGGCGAATTCGGGGAAAAACGCCGGACGCCAATAGAATTCAAGGACATCCCCCTGCTGTTTGTTCAGGCGATGCTTGCCGCCGAGGATGATGCTTTTTACAGCCACATCGGCGTTGATTTCAACGGCTTAATCCGCGCTGCGCTGGAGTTGGCCACCACCGGGAGCATACAGACTGGCGGCAGCACCATCACCATGCAACTGGCCAGGAATTTTTTCCTAACACGAGAACAGAGTTTCACACGCAAGTTCAACGAGATACTGTTAGCGCTGCGGATTGAAGATGAGCTGAGCAAAGACGAAATTTTCCAGCTCTACGCCAACAAAATCTATCTAGGCAACCGGGCTTATGGCGTCGAAGCTGCTGCGCTTACCTATTATGGTAGAACAATTAGCAATCTCACCCTGGCCGAACTGGCAATGATCGCAGGACTGCCCAAAGCGCCCTCCACCTTCAACCCTATTATCAACCCCGACCGAGCCATCAGTCGGCGTGACTGGATTTTGCGGCGTATGGTGAAGCTGGGTTTCATCAGTCTGGCGCAATATGAGGACGCAAAAAACAGCCCTAGTACGGCGCAATATCACGGCCCTATGATTGACTACAATGCCCCTTATGTCGCCGAGGAGGCTCGTCTCGCGGCGCTCACTACACTCGGTCCCACTGCCCAGACTGACGGCTACGTCGTCATCACCACCGTGGACAGCAAACTGCAAATTCACGCCGACCAGGCGCTCCGCAAAGGACTCAGGGATTACGATTTGCGCCACGGTTACCGCGGCCCGGAAGCACACATTAAAGATCCACAAAAATGGCGGGCCACGCTTCTCAACACGCCGGTGGCAGGAGCACTGGAGCCGGCCATTGTCACCGCCGTGACGGGCGATACCCTAACTATTAACACACAGTCGCAGGATGGAGTGTCGCTAACTAAAGAAGGTACTGGCGGGCTAGCGGATTTGCGGCTACTGATATCAGAAAACAGCCGCAGCGCACCCGTCAAGAATCTGACCGAAGTGTTTACGCCAGGCGATTTGATCCGTATCGGATACGAACAGGACACAATCTATCTTGCTCAGCTGCCCCAGGCGCAGGCGGCCCTGATATCCCTTGATCCAGAAACTGGCGCTATCCGAGCCCTTGTCGGCGGTTTTGATTTTTACCAAAGTCACTTTAACCGTGTCACGCAGGCACAACGCCAACCCGGCTCCAACTTCAAACCATTTATTTACACTGCAGCCCTTGAACACGGCATGAGCCCCGCCACCATCATCAACGATGCCCCGGTGGTGTTTGACAACGGTTCAGCCGAGGAGGCATGGCGTCCGGAAAATAATAGCGGTGAATTTTATGGTCCTACACGTTTGCGAAAGGCTTTGTATCTGTCGCGCAATCTGGTTTCCATCAGGATATTACGTAGCGTTGGAATAAACAGTGCCCTCAACACCATCAACAAATTTGGCTTCGACAAAAAAGCATTTCCCCGTGACCTTTCTCTCGCGTTGGGAACCCACGCGCTGACGCCACTACAGATCGCTACCGGTTATGCCACCTTTGCAAACGGCGGCTACAAAATAGAGCCCTACCTGATAGAAAGGATTGAAAGCCAGGAAGGTGAGGTGGTTTTTCAGACACACAACCCGATGGTCTGCAGGCACTGCGAGTTAACCGCCGAGGTCACAAAAACCGCAATTACTGCGGACAAATCATCGACAAAAAAGAGCCCGCTAGCTGACGACCCGAAGTCTGACGAACCGTCCGATCAAATCACAGACCCAACTCAGGATGATCCGGTAACAGCCCGCTCGAAGGCAAAAGACGTTGTCGCCAGCCGCCCTGCGGCAGACAGAATAGTCGAGCCCCGGATAGCTTACCTCATTGATTCCATGCTCAAAGACGTCATCATCCGCGGCACCGGAACCAAAGCGCAAGCCCTCAAGCGAACCGACATTGCAGGCAAGACCGGAACCACTAACGGCCCGCGTGACGCGTGGTTCTCTGGCTACAATCCAGACCTGGTGACCACCGTGTGGCTCGGCTTTGACGACAACAAATTGCTCGGCAAAAGGGAATTTGGCGGATCCGCAGCGCTGCCTATATGGATCGACTACATGACCGCCGCACTGGCCGACAAACCGGTAAAAAGGCGAGTCCAGCCCGACGGCTTGGTGAGTGTGAAGATTGACCCGGAGACTGGTAAAAGAGCGGGGCCGAACACCCCGAATGCTATATTTGAACTATTTCTTCAGGAAAACGTTCCGATGGTCGATGATACTCTGGCAATGCCGTCAACGTCGGGCAGTCGACCAGCCCCCCTGCCAGAAGATATTTTCTAGCTAACGGCTGGCACCCACAGCGACGCCAGTTGCTAATTTCCCAAACGATTGACCAACAGCGAGCGCCATGGGAAAGACTTGTCACCAAGTACATAGAAATACGGGTTGAGCAAATCTTCCTTGGTGTTATAGCGCATGGGTTCTAGATCAAAGTTAAGCACTTCGCCACCAGCAGCTTCCACTACAGCCTGTGCAGCCGCCGTATCCCACTCCATAGTTGGTGCCAGTCTTGGATAGATATCAGCCTTACCCTCGGCAACGAGGCACAATTTCAACGAGCTGCCCATATTGCAGGTTTCGATCACCCCAAGACGGGTCGTGAGCCGATCCAGCAGATCGTCAACTGCACCAGCGCCATGCCTCCTGCTGGCAACCACCTCCACCGGCGCCCCAATTTTACCGCGACCGATCATGGGGCGTATGCCAATTGCCGTCCTGTGACCATTCGGGTCCTGTCGGAAAGATCCCTGATCACGAGCGCCCGCATAGCTCAGACCACTAACCGGAACATGCACTACGCCTAACACCGGGACGTGGTTTTCAATAAGCGCCACGTTAACAGTGAACTCACCGTTGCGACTGATAAATTCCTTGGTGCCATCCAGTGGATCGATGATCCAGTAACTACCCCATTGTTTTCGTTCAGTAAATTCCGGTATTGCCGACTCTTCGGATAACACAGGCACGCCATCAAGCATGCCATCAAGCCCAGCATTAAGGATCACGTGGGCGGCCATGTCGGCTGCGGTGACGGGCGAGTCATCCCCTTTTTGCGCAACATCAAAGTCTTCACGCCCGTAAACTTCGAGTATCGCCCGACCAGCAGTAATGGCCAGCGCAATCACCTTATCCAGCAGGGTTGTATTATTCACACCGACTCCACTCTGTTGTTAACAAATAATCCAGCGAACGCTTTACTCAGCCAGCCTGGGAATTGATATATTCACGCGCCATATACAGCGCGGCGATGGATATACTGTCGCACACGTCATCCCGGCTAATCAGCACGTCCAGCTGATCGAGGGGCCATGTCATCCTTGCTAATGGCTCCGGTTCATCTCCCGGCAACGAAGCTTCATAAAGGTTCTCCGCGTAGACAACATCTATGGAACGCTCCATATAGGAGGGATTTAGATGGATGCTCTTGAGGTAGTGTAATGTGTGAGCGCCGACTCCCGCCTCTTCCATCAATTCCCGATTGGCCGCCTGTAACCGCGTTTCACCGGGATCTATCGCGCCCTTGGGCAAACCCCACTGATAACCGTTAATCCCGGCGCCATATTCCTGAACCAGGATGACTCCACCTTCAGCGGTCACCGGCACCACGGCGACGGCACCGAATCCAGCGGAGGCAAGACGCTCGTACGTGCGCTCGACCCCATTGGAAAACCTCAGCTCCAGTTGCTCGACCTGGAACAGACGTGTGCGGGCGACTCGATGTCGCTTCAAAATCTCAGGTTTAGTCGGCATAATTTGCGATCACTGACAGCTGTGCGACGGGCATTATCCGCGATGATTGACTGGAACGCCATTGACACCGTCCTGCTGGACATGGACGGCACCCTTCTCGACCTGCATTTTGATAATTATTTCTGGCAACATTACCTGCCAGCCCGTTACGCGGAGCATCATGACATTGACCCAGACACCGCGCTGCGCGACCTGTACCAGCGCTTCGAAGAGAAACGCAGTAGCATCGAGTGGTACTGCACAGACTACTGGTCCGAGCAATTGACCCTGGATATTGCGAGTTTGAAAAGAGAAGTCCAGCACCTTATCGCTATCCGACCCCAGGCCGAGGAGTTTCTTGATCACCTGGGTAAATGCGCAGCCAAGAGGGTTCTCGTCACCAACGCCCACCGCCA
Source organism: Porticoccaceae bacterium (assembly GCA_041622295.1). GTDB lineage: Bacteria > Pseudomonadota > Gammaproteobacteria > Pseudomonadales > Porticoccaceae > HB2-32-21. Next base: position 246 of record JBFJZC010000015.1, on the reverse strand, counting down.
CAGCCTGAATTTAAAAATGGAAGTAACGGGTATCAACACGCGTCTCGACGCCATGATTTCATCCCACGACTACGGTGCCCCCAAAGAACACCAGTCTTTCTGGCATTGCCTGCGACAGCAAACCAACTTTGATCCGAAACGCACGCTGTTCATCGATGACACCGAAACGATGCTCCACGCAGCGCAAATCTACGGCGTCCAGCACCTCCTGTGCATCAGTCAACCGGACAGCACCGCGGCGCCGCG
>JBFJZC010000014.1:0-19789 GCA_041622295.1 Porticoccaceae bacterium | reverse complement strand
CTGGAGGGTGACGCATTTCGCCAGGTGGTGGCCGACAAGTTCGATATAGCGCTGGACGATTTCCCGATTATGACCACTGTTCGCGGTGTTATGCGGGACAAGGACGGCCGCATCCACACAGACTCTAAAACCAAAGTCATCACTGTGCTGCTTTACCTTAATGAAACCTGGGAACAATCTGGGGGCCAATTGCGGGTACTGCGCAACGACCTGGATATAAACGACTATGTTGAAGAAATTTCGCCCCTGGCAGGCACATTGATGGTGTTCAAGGTAACCGATAACTGCTGGCATGGGCATACGCCCGTAGAAGGTAAACGCCTGTCTATTCAGATGAATTACCTGATCGGCGAAGCGGCGAAGGGCAAGCATCAGTTTATCCATCGCCTGAGCGCACGTGTTAAAAAACTCGTCGGTGGGAAGCGAGCGATTGCCGATTGATCGCGCGGGTGTGTTCGTTCCCTGTTGGTCTACTGGGATGTGGTGCCCTCGAGTCGACCACTCCCCTGCGCGGTGCCCCGCGACGCCCCATCCAGTTATATCTCGTTAAGCAGGCTGTCTCACAATGCGCGTGTTAATCGTTAAGCTCACTTCCATGGGCGATCTGGTGCAGGCCTTACCAGCACTCACGGATGCCCGGCAGGCTATGCCCGGTATTGAGTTTGACTGGGCTGTTGATGAGGCATTCGCGGAAATCCCCGGTTGGCACCCGGCGGTCAGCAAAACACTGCGCACGGCACATCGTCGTTGGCGCGGACAATGGCCAGCGTTGTGGCGCAATGGTGAACTAAAACAATTTATTCACGAGCTGCGTGCTACCCGTTACGACGCAGTGATCGATGCCCAGACCAATCTAAAAAGTGCGGTGGTAACTCGGCTATCTAAGGGTTTTAAGCATGGCCCGGATAGCGCGTCGGTTCGTGAATGGGGTGCTCATTTCGCCTACAACAGAACGTATGCGATTGCTAAAAACCAGTTGGCTATTGATCGTTGGCGTCAGTTATTTGCCCAGGTGCTTGGCTATGCACTGCCCGATAAAGCGCCGCACTTTGGCCTGGACACCGATGGCTGGGCAACACCGGAACTTACACTCCCGGCAACTCCTTATGTGGTGTTTGTGCAAAATGCCAGCTGGCCAAACAAGCGTTGGCGGGACGACTACTGGCGGCAGCTTATTGAGCGTGCGGGTCAGCAAAATTACGCGGTGCTGTTGCCCTGGGGTTCCGCGTCGGAACAGGCGCAGGCGCAGAGTCTGGCTAGTGGATATCAACACGCGCAGGTGTTGCCGAGACTGTCCCTGACGGAGTTGGCGGGTGTATTGTTAAGCAGCGCTGGCGCCGTTTGCGTGGATACCGGGCTGGCACATGTGTCGGCTGCTCTGGATGTGCCGACGGTGACCCTCTATGGCGCCACTGATCCCGCCTTAATTGGCTCAACCGGTGGTCGGTCCGCGCATCTGGTCGCCACCAATTATCCGTGCATTCCGTGCTACAAACGGCACTGTGAGGTCGCCGGGTACAGGGGTGATGATGCCCAATGCATGACCACTCTGGAGGTTGACCAGGTGTGGCGCAAGCTGCAGTCCTTGATGGGTAATCAGATAGTCAATCTGGTAAATTGACAGCCTGTCAGGACAGCCGCTCAGACCACTATTCAGATTGTGAGGCGACGACCTGAGCTTTGCTTCGGACTAATACTCGGATGATTATGGAGATTTCACGTGAAGGGCATAAATCCACGTTTTGATAACGCCTGCGTATTGGTGGTGGGTGATTTGATGCTCGATCGCTACTGGTACGGCGGGACATCACGAATTTCGCCAGAGGCGCCGGTGCCGGTGGTGAAAGTTGAGCAGATCGAAGATCGCGCCGGTGGCGCTGGCAATGTGGCGTTGAACATCGCTTCACTGGGTGCCTGTACATTTTTGGTGGGTGTGGTGGGCCAGGACGTCGAGGGCCAGTCGCTCGAGGAGCGATTACGATCCGCAGGCATTCATACCGATTTTCAGCATGCGCTGGCGAAGCCGACGATAACCAAGTTGCGGGTGATCAGTCGTCAACAGCAATTGCTAAGGTTGGATTTTGAAGACCAGTTTGGTGCCGAAGATATCGACCAGATCCTGGCCAAAACGCTGGCGCTATTACCCAGGGTATCAGTGCTGGTGCTTTCGGATTACGCCAAAGGTGTCCTGCTTGACCCCCAGCCGCTAATTGCTGCAGCAATCAACCAGGGCGTTAAAGTGCTGGTTGATCCCAAGGGTGCAGATTTTTCACGCTATGCCGGGGCTAGTTTATTGACCCCCAATATGGGTGAGTTCGAAGCGGTAGTCGGGCCTTGTCCACAGGAAGCCGATTTGGTTGAGCGGGGTGTCGCTCTGCTCAGCAAGCTGCAACTCGAGGCGTTGCTGATTACCCGTGGTGAGCATGGCATGACGTTACTGCGCGAGGGGCATCCAGCATTGCACTTGCCGGCCAGAGCGCGGGAAGTATTTGATGTCACCGGCGCTGGGGATACAGTTATTTCGGTACTGGCCAGTGCCCTCGGTGCCGGAGAACAACTGCCGACGGCTGTCGCGCTCGCCAATCTGGCTGCGGGTATCGTGGTGGGCAAGCTGGGAACCGCTACGATCAGTGCCCCGGAATTGCGTCGCGCAGTGTCTCTGGAGCAGGGTTACGAGCGCGGTGTGGTTAATGAAGACCAACTGTTGGTCGATATCGCCGACGCGCGCGCCGTCGGCAAAAACGGCGAAAAAATTGTCTTTACCAACGGCTGCTTTGACATTCTGCATGCGGGCCACGTCGGCTATCTGGAGCAGGCCCGTAAGCTCGGCGATCGACTGATTGTTGCGGTCAATGGCGACGATTCGGTGCGGCGACTAAAGGGCGCGGGGCGGCCTATTAATAGCGCTGATCGGCGTATGGCGGTGCTAGCGGGCCTTGAGGCCGTTGATTGGGTGCTGTCTTTCGACGATGACACCCCGGAACGGCTGTTAGCGTTGATTAAGCCTGACATTCTCGTCAAAGGCGGCGACTACAGCAAAGAGGATGTTGTAGGCTGGCAAATTGTTGAGGCTTACGGCGGCGAGGTGCGCGCGCTGGATTTTCTCGATAACTGCTCAACAACGGCGATTGTGGAAAAAATTCAGAATAAATAAAGTGGTGCTGAGCTTATTATTGGGCTGATGCCATCAATAGCACTGGTAGATCAGTGCGAGCGATTTTGTTTGTTACCCGATTTCGTTTTAAGCCCATGTCACTTTAACCAGGGTCGAGCTTCATAACAGCGTCGATATTGGCGAGTAGATGCTGCGGGTTGATGGTGCCAACGATGGCGCTACTGACGCCAGGATGGGCAAATATCATGGCCAGGCTTTGGTTGACCGGTTGATCCTGACGCCCCGCCGACATTTCTGCGGCAGGTAGCAGGCTGTTTTCTGAAAACTGCTTCCCAGTAATGTTTTTGCCTGCGGTATTGTTAGTGGTATCAGTATTGGTTCGCGTGACATGCCCGCTAGCCAAGGCTTTCTTGATCAGCACACCTTTGCTGTGTTGGTGGCAGTAATCAATCACTGGGACTTCATCCTGGTGTTGCAGGTTCCAGGTCACCATCACCACATCAGTCTTTTGCGCGGCTAGCAGTCCGCCCGCGACGGTTTTCGTAGACATACCTATAGCGCGGAGTTTGCCCTGACGCTTGAATTCGGCAAGCACATCCAGGGTGCCGAAGCTGTTGATAATAGCGAGATCATCGCCGTCCGAGTGGACAAGGACGATATCCAGCACGTCGGTGCGCAGACGTCGCAGGCTGCGCTCAATACTTAGCTGTGTATGTTCCGGCGTGAAGTTAAAACTCGATAGGCCGTCGCTGAACTCCTCCCCTACTTTGCTACATATCAGCCAGTGGTCGCGTTGGCCTTGTAATAAATAACCCAGGCGCTCCTCGCTGGTGCCATAGGCCGGTGCGGTATCGATCAGATTGATGCCGTGATCCCGAGCCAGCGCGATAAGCTCCGTTGCCTGGCGATCGTTTGGCAGGTCAAACTCGTTGGGGTATTTGACGCCTGTGTTGCGGCCCAGCTTTACCGTGCCCAGTCCGAGGATGCCAACCTCCATGCCAGTATTACCGAGCCTACGTTGCGGAATCATGGTCAACCACCAAAAGCCTGTTGCCAGGGCGCCAGCGCTAGCGGGGGTCCTGGTAGCGGTAGTTCAGGGCAGGGTCGATTGTCGGGCCGTATGCCGCGTTGCTGTAGCAGGCCAATAACTGTGCTACTCAGGTTGGGAGCAAGCGTTAATTTGGTCGGCCATGCCGCAATGACATTGGAGCAGCCAGTGGCCCAGTCAGCGAACGCCTGATCCGGCCGGGCCAGGTTTCGCTGGCGAGGTTCAGCGCGATCAATTGCCAGCGTAGCCCACTGCGCGTCGCGCAAATCTACCCAGGGTAGTAACGCTGCCAGTTCGTTTCTGGCGTTGTTTATAAGTGCCTCGGGCGTCAGATCGACGCCTTTTTCCGCCAGCGCACCGCCCAGATACCATACCTGGCTGCCGTCCGCGCAGGGGTGGCTGGATATGGTCAGCCGCGGTGTCGTGTCAGTACCCAGGCAGTGGCCGTAAAACGGCTGGGGATGGCGGTGTTTAACCATCACCTGTTGCAGGGGGCGGCGCTGCATGGCAGGTGCTGTAGCGCCTGCCTGTTGCAGGAGGGCTTCGTTACCCTGCCCAGCCGTCAATACTACGGCACCGCTAGTGACACTGAGAATCTCCCTGTCACTGGCGATTCGCAGTTCAGTCGTGCCGGTGGCGTGGTTGGTAAGGAGCTGTGCACGCTGCCAGTCAAGCAGGTAAATATGCTTTGCCACCCCATTGGCCAATACCCGGATCAGGCTGGGCACGTCGAGCACCATGTCCACCAGTTTGTAGACGCTGCCTTTGAAGTGCGGGTTTTTCAATAGTGCCGGGAGGTCTGCTCCGCGAACCCTGTCGACGCGGCCACGGGTCGCTTTGCTGGCCAGGAAAGTTGTCAGTTTGGCTGCCGCGCTATTTGCAGACCACAGATAGAAGTGGTCGCTTAATATCTGCCCGCCGCGTAAATCAACGTCACCCTCACCGCGTAAACAGCGGCGCCAATGCTCGGGCATACCGGCGATGGCTTCAGAAGCGCCAGACAGCGCACCATTCAACGTGTATTTAATGCCGCCGTGGATCATGCCCTGGCTGGCAACGGTCTGCTCACCGCCCAGCGCCCGGTGCTCAAACAGCAGCGCGCTGTAACCGTCGTTGCGCAGACGGTTAAGTAACCACAGACCGGCGACGCCGCCACCGATAATGGTAACGTCTGTGTGGATGGTGCGCAGTGGCAAAGCTGGGCTATTGATAATGGTCAATCCGAATATCAGCGGGGTGGTCGATAAGGTAGCTGAGCTGGTGTCAGTATAACGCTTCAGGCAAAAGCTTTGCGGGAAAACAACGGTCTCTGTATGCTGCGCTAAAAAGGAAGCATCTTGCCCCGAGTACTGTACACATCGCTTTTGTATGTCCTGACGCCGCTGATTCTGTTGCGTTTACTGTGGCGCGCGCGACGAGCCCCGGCTTATGCCCGGCGTTGGCGTGAGCGCTTCGCACTGGCGCCAGCCCTTGATTTCAAGGGCAAGGTTATTTGGGTGCATGCGGTTTCTGTGGGGGAAACGCTAGCGGCAGTGCCCCTGATCAAAGCCCTGCAGGTGGATTATCCCGCTGCGCTGGTAGTGGTCACTACCACCACCCCAACCGGATCTGAACAGGTGCGCAAAGTCTTTGGCGACAGTGTTTACCATGTCTATGGACCCTATGATTTACCGGATGTGCTGACCCGTTTTTTTGCTCGGGTCAGGCCAGCCATATTGATCATTATGGAAACCGAGTTGTGGCCTAATCTGATTTATAAATGCAAAAAGCTCGGTGTGCCGGTGGCGGTGGTCAATGCTCGGCTGTCGGCTAAGTCTGCGGCTGGGTACCGAAAAATTGCTTCTCTGAGCAAACCAATGTTGCGGGATATTAGTCTGGTGGCGGCGCAAAGCCCTGCGGATGGCGAGCGCTTTGTCGATCTCGGACTTGATCGGGAAAAACTCGTGGTCACAGGCAATATCAAGTTTGATTTGCAGCTTGATGAAGCGCTACGCGAGCAGGCCGCCTCACTTAAGGCTGACTGGCGGGGTCCCGGTGGCAGGTTGATCTGGTTGGCAGCCAGTACGCATGGGGGTGAAGACGAACAGATTCTCAGCGCCTTTAGCCAGGTGTTGCGGGTGGTGTCGGACACGTTGCTAGTGTTGGTGCCGCGCCATCCAGAGCGTTTTAATAACGTCGCCAGGCTGTGTGTCGATAGCGGCTTTACCGTTACTCGCCGCAGTCAGGCTGGTGGGATAGACCAGGACGTGCAGATACTGCTGGGTGACACCATGGGTGAGTTACTGCTGTTTTGTGGTGCCAGCGATATGGTTTTTGTTGGTGGTAGTCTGGTGCCCGTCGGCGGACACAATCTGATCGAACCCGCAGCCTGGGGGGTGCCGGTACTCACTGGCCCGCATTTATTCAATTTTGCTGAAGTGGCCAGCAAACTCACGGCAGCGGGTGGTCTGAAGTTGTGTAAAAACGACACCGAGCTCGCGACGGCAATTATTGACCTGTTACAGAATGCGGGGGAGCGCCAGCGCCTCGCTGACGCCGCGCGCTCGGTTGCGGACGCCAACCGAGGCGCGCTGCTCAAACTAAGAGATGGCCTTAGGAGCTTGCTCTACTGATTTCCAGTGTTTGATCGAGCCACTGATCAAGTTGACTGATATCTTCCGGGCTTAACTGTCCGGCGACCTCTTTGAGTTTGAGCATGCTGTTGATGTAGTCATAACGGGCGTTGGCGTAGTTGCGTTGCGCTTCGAACAGCGTGCGCTGGGAAATCAGCACGTCGACTATATTCCGCGTGCCGACATCGTAGCCAGCTTCAGTAGCTTCAAGAGCGCTTTGTGCGGAAGTAATCGCCTGATTACGGGCCTTCACCCGTGCCGCATCGGTTTGTACCTTGAGGTGGTTGGAGCGTGCCTGCTGGGTGATGTTGCGCTGCGCCAGGAGGTAGTTCTCCTGTGCCTGGATATACTCCTGAAAAGCCCGGCGGCGCTCGGCACTGACCAGCCCGCCAGTAAATATCGGCGCGTCCATTCTTATAGAAAATACGGTGGGCTCATCGTCTTCTGCGAAGGGCTGAATTTCCCTGGTGCCATCGACCACAAAATGGCCGTCGCGATGAAAGTTTGAATAGCCGAGACTGGCGGATACTGTGGGCAAGTGCTCAGCTTTTTTTGCGTTGGCATTTTTTTCGGCCGCAGCAGTAGACAACTGCGCCACCTTTAGACCGAAGTTATTCGCCTGAGCGAAGTCCACCCAGGATGCACTATCGGCGGGCTCTGTTTGCGTGACGGGAAAGTTGGCAGCAAGGCCTGCGAGAACATTATGTGGCTGGCCTGTAATTACTTCCAGTCCTTCAAAAGCAATATCGAGAGCAGCTCGAGCTTCCAGGGTGTTTACCGAGGCTGAGTCGAAAGCGGCCTGTGCTTCGTGAACATCAGTGACCGGTAATAAACCGACATCAAAGCGCTCTTTGGTCTGCTCGAGCTGGCGACCGATAGCGCGTTCCTCGGCCAGCGAGGTGATCAGGTTTTCGCTGGCGCGCAGGACGTTAAAGTAGGCGTCGGTGACACGAAGAATAGTCGCCTGCTGGTCGGCGGCAAACTGCGCTTCAGCGCGTTGGTCCAGATCATAGCCCTGCTTGAAGGTGAACCAGGCGGGCAGATCAAACAGCGGTTGTTTGATGGAAATAGAGTAAAACTCGGTTTCGTCATCGTTATCACCGAAGGCACCCGCTGGCCTCGACTGGCCGTCAAAGTTGAGGAATCGAGAGCTACCAGTATCGCCGTCACCGTCGGTCAGCTCAGCACTGGCGGTTATTCTGGGCAGTAAACCTGCACGGGCCACGGGGATAGCCTCTTTGCCTGCTTTGAGTGCGGCATTGGCGGCACGCAGTTGCGGATCGTTGGTCAAAGCGAGCTGGTATATTTCAGATAGTGTGTCCGCAGCCAGCGTAATGACCGGTGCGACTATCAGTACAGCACCCAGTACAGCACCACTTAGCGCTTTTGAGAATTTGTTCAACATCACTTCATTCCATGGTCAATTTTTAACAACGACAGAGTCTAGCAGATGATCCTGGGAATTGTCCTGTATCGACATAAACATATCTACTGCTAGAGTAGACGCAGAGATGGCAGCGGGAGAATGCGTTGAGTGAAGCCGTACTGACCAATAATGATGTTGAAATAATGAGTCGGGAAATAGTCTATCAGGGTTTTTTTTCGGTAGAAAAATTGCGTTTGCGCCACCGTTTATTTAATGGCGGATGGAGCCGTGAATTTACGCGTGAACTTTTTGTGCGCACTCGAACTGTCGGCGTGTTGCTGTACGATCCTGCGCACGAACTGGTCGGATTAATCGAGCAGTTTCGGGTTGGCGCCGTGGGTGCTCCAAATGGTCCGTGGCAGATGGAGGTGGTGGCAGGCATTGTTGACAAGAGCGAGACGTCGGAGCAGGTTGTCCGGCGCGAGCTGTTTGAAGAGGCCGGAATAACCGATGTCACACTGATCCCGATTTGTGAATACCTGGTGAGTCCGGGTGGGACCAATGAGCGGCAGGAGTTGTGGTGCGCCTGCACTGATCTGCGCGGCCGCGGCGGGCGTTTTGGCCTGGCTGATGCAAATGAAGATATCATGTTGCATGTCATACCGGAGCAGGAGGCCGTAGCGGCATTGTCGGCGGGACGATGCGATAATGCGGCGGCGGTGATTTGTCTACAATGGCTGCAACTAAACAGGGCGAGTATGCGAAGCCAAATTGTCCACAAAACGGTTTGAACCAACCGACAAAAATGAAATTTCACCATTGATTAAAACTACAGAGACGTTATTTTGGGATACAAGGTAGATTTAAAAAACTTTATGGCGCGATGTGAAACCAATTACGTGCGTTTACGCCAGATTTTCCCCGGTATGGCGGAGGCGTCAGACCGCCGTTTGGGTCTAACATCGGATCGTGGGCGCGAGGTGCTTCTGTCCGTAAAGGAACGCACGCCTTATACGACCTTGCTCACCATCGTTGAGCGAACGACCCTGGATGTCGGTGATGGTACTGATTTGAGCCCGCCTCCTGTGTGGTGCCGTGCGCCCGTACTGTCAGTGCGGCTTTATCATGATGCCAGGTTGGCAGAGGTGGTTGGTTGTGATGAAGCGAGGGGCGTTCATCCTAATAATCCGTACCCCAACCGCCAGATGCTGCAGCGCGACGAAAAAGCGCAATGGAACAAATTTCTGGAGGAGTGGTTGGTAGTGTGCGTTAAACACGGTTATGTGCTTGAGTCTGACCGAGAGCTGGTGAACATTGATGTCTAATCAGATTGTTACAGGGTGCAGGTAAGCAACGGTATGTTATCGAGCCTCAAAAAATTGCAGCCATGTCGCAAGCCTCTGCCCATCGTTTAGTTCAGCTGACCGACCCCCACATTGGTGGGGACAGAGGCCATCGCCTGGCCGGCATCTGTACTTATGACAGCTTCCGACAGGTGCTTGCCGCCGTGGCCGCGCGGACCATGACGCCAGATATGCTGATGGTTACTGGTGACGTGGCAGCCCATGGCGCGGATCAGGCCTACCGCTTATTTGCCGAGCAAATTCGGTTTACGGATATTCCTTATGCCTGGTTGCCAGGCAATCACGACGATTTTTCCGTTATGCAGAGCGGTATTATATCGGCGCCCTACTGGCCCTTGCTCGAGTTCGGCGAGTGGCGGGTGATTTCACTGAATTCGGCAGTGAGGGGTCAGGTTGGCGGCACTCTTGGCAGCGACGATCTGGATTTTCTCGCCACCACGTTGCGCCGGGAAAGCGCACATCCGACTATTATATTTGTGCATCACCCACCTGTCGCGGTGGGCTGCCAGTGGCTGGATGAGCAGCGTATCAGCAACGCACGGGAGCTTGAAAACATTGTGGTTCAGGCGGGCAATGTCAAAGCCATTTTTTGCGGCCACGTACACCAGGCATTTTCTGCTCAGTGGGCGGGTTGCCAGGTATTCACGACGCCATCAACGTGCTTTCAGTTTGCAGCCAATAGCGCGAAGTTTGCCATGAGTGACGATTTTCCGGCTTACCGCTGGATTGATTTGCACCCAGACGGCCATCTTGAAACGGGGGTTTGTCACCTCGAGAAAGCTGATCACGTTGTGGACCACGGTATGTCCGGTTACTGATTTTTCTACCTGATTCTCATAGGGCTTTGTCTCCCACGCTAATGCGGCTTGTTGTTACAGGTTGTTACAGGTTGTTACAGGCGATCAATAGCCACTTCGTTGTAGTTCGTAGCGCTTATATCTACAACGGCCTATCTCGGCTATCCATAAGCGCAGCGCAAACGCTATAATCCCCACTTCGTTCTCCGCTGGATCCGTTTGACGCAACTGTTGACGTGACGTCGCTTCTGTATATACATGGTTTTAACAGTTCACCTGAATCTGACAAGGCTCGGCTGACCCGGCAATGGTTAGCTGAGCAGCGTCCCGATATTGACTTTATATGTCCTTTTTTGAGTCCCTTCCCCGCTGTTGCGATGGCGGAACTGGAGGTGTTGATGTCGAGCCTTGGCGAGGGGGTTGGTTTTATAGGCAGTTCCATGGGTGGCTTTTACGCCACCGCGCTGGCGGAAAAATACCGTTGCAGGGCGGTTCTGGTGAATCCGGCAGTGGCGCCCTGGCAGGGTCGGGATTACCTGCTCGGCGACCAGGAAAATTATCACACGGGCGAAGTACACCATATTGAGCAACAGCATCTGGATGCGTTGCAGAAACTTGATGTGGCGATGATCAGTGATCCGTTGCGTTTTATGGTGTTGCTACAAAGCGGCGACGAGGTGCTTGATTACCGTATGGCGGCTGCCAGATATGCAGCGTGCCGTTTGTTAGTCGAACAGGGTGGTGACCACAGTTTCCAGGGCTATGGAGATCATCTCCCAGCGATCATCAGTTTTCTGACTGGTAAGGATTAATGCAGTTCATGAGCGAATATAACGCCGAAGATATCGAGGTGTTGACCGGGCTTGATCCGGTCAGAAAGCGTCCGGGGATGTACACGGATACCACCCGGCCCAATCATCTTGCTCAGGAAATCGTGGATAACAGTGTCGATGAAGCCCTGGCCGGGTTTGCCAGCACAATAGCGGTAACTTTGCATAAAGACGGCTCGGTAACGGTCATCGATGACGGTCGCGGTATGCCCGTCGATATTCACCCGGAACAAGGAGTGCCAGGGGTTGAAGTGATCCTCTGCACACTCCACGCGGGTGGCAAGTTCAGTGACAAGAACTATCAGTTTTCCGGCGGGCTGCACGGTGTCGGGGTGTCTGTGGTCAATGCTTTGTCGCTGACGCTGACGGTCACCATTCGCCGCGATGGTCAGGTCTGGCGGATGAGCTTCGCCAACGGTAATAAAGCATCTAATCTCACCGCTATCGACACCTGCGGCAAACGCAATACCGGCACGGAAGTTCGCTTTTTACCCAATCCGCAGTATTTCGATAGCATTAAATTCTCGGTGCCTCGGCTCAAGCACATATTACGCGCCAAGGCGGTACTCTGCGCCGGTCTGACAGTCGCCTTCACCGACGAGGCGAGCGGCGAGACAGAGAGCTGGTGCTATCAGGACGGTTTGCCGGATTACCTTGCCAACGCCACCAGCGGTTGGGAAACATTGCCGACGGCACCGTTTACCGGCAGCAGTGCTGCAGCGAAAGAAGCCGTAGACTGGGCTGTGCAATGGTTGCCCGAAGGCGGTGATTTAACCCAGGAAAGCTATGTCAATCTGATTCCCACCGTACAGGGCGGTACCCATGTCAACGGCTTTCGCACCGGCTTGCTGGAAGCAATTCGCGAGTTCTGCGAATTTCGCAGCCTGTTGCCGCGGGGCGTCAAGCTAACGCCCGACGATATATGGGATAGATGTTGTTACGTGTTGTCCTCAAGGCTTAGTGACCCACAATTTTCCGGTCAAACCAAAGAGCGCCTGTCATCCCGCGAGGCGGCGCCGTTTGTGTCCGGTATTGTCAAGGACGCCTTCAGTCTGTGGCTCAATCAGCATACCGAAGAGGCAGAAAAACTGGCCGAGCTATGTATCGGCAACGCCCAGCGACGCATGCGCACCAACAAAAAGGTGGCGCGTAAAAAGCTCACCTCCGGCCCAGCGTTGCCGGGCAAACTCGCCGATTGCGCTTCCGCGGACCCAACGCTATCAGAGTTATTCCTGGTTGAGGGTGATTCCGCCGGCGGTTCCGCCAAGCAGGCGCGCAGCCGGGAGTTTCAGGCCATCATGCCCCTACGCGGGAAAATTTTGAATACCTGGGAGGTCGATAGCCAGGAAATTCTGGCGTCGCAGGAGGTCCATGATATTTCTGTGGCCGTGGGCATAGATCCGGGCAGCGATGATTTAAGTGGCCTGCGCTACCACAAGATTTGTATTCTGGCTGATGCCGATTCCGACGGGGCGCATATCGCCACACTGATATGCGCTTTGTTTGTGCGGCATTTCCTGCCGCTGGTAGCCGCCGGGCACGTATATGTAGCGATGCCACCGCTGTTTCGCATCGATGTTGGAAAAGAAGTGTTTTACGCCCTGGATGAATTTGAAAAAACGGGTGTACTCGCCCGAATCGAAGCGGAAAAGATTGCTGGCAAAGTACAGATCACACGTTTTAAAGGGCTCGGTGAAATGAACCCCATGCAATTACGTGAAACCACCATGAATCCAGATACCCGGCGTCTGGTTCAGCTAACCATTGAGGCGGGGGACGATACCCATCAGCTGCTTGATATGCTGTTGGCCAAGAAGCGTGCTGCTGATCGCAAGACCTGGCTAGAAGAAAAAGGCGATTTGGCGGAAGTTGGTTAGGCGGCGGTGTAACTGATCTCGAAAAAACCGCCTGCCCAGCCACCATTTTTTATAGCAAACTAAAAACAGAAGCGTATGTCAGAAAGCACGATAACGACAGAAACCGAAGAACGCACCCCATTACGGGAATATGCCGAGAAGTCCTACCTCGATTATTCGATGTATGTGATTCTCGATCGTGCGTTGCCTCATATCAGCGATGGTCTGAAACCGGTGCAGCGGCGCATCATCTACGCCATGAGCGAGCTGGGTCTCAAGGCGCCCGCCAAGCACAAGAAGTCGGCGCGCACGGTCGGTGATGTTATTGGTAAATTTCACCCCCATGGCGATAGCGCCGCTTACGAAGCCATGGTGTTGATGGCGCAGGACTTCTCCTATCGCTACCCACTGGTAGATGGGCAGGGCAACTGGGGCTCCTCGGATGATCCCAAATCCTTCGCCGCCATGCGTTATACGGAATCGCGACTCACCCCCGTTGCCGATTTGCTCCTGGCTGAGCTGGCGCAGGGCACGGTGGACTGGCAGGCTAACTTTGATGGTTCCCTCGAAGAGCCCAAAATTTTGCCAGCCCAGGTCCCCAATATTCTGCTCAATGGAGGCTCCGGCATTGCTGTGGGCATGGCCACTGATATTCCGCCCCACAATTTACGAGAAGTGATCAAGGCCTGTATTCACCTGCTGGAAAAACCAACCGCTGGGGTCCGCGAATTGTGCCAGTACATACCGGCGCCTGATTTTCCTACTGATGCGGAAATTATTTCACTACCCGAGGATATGATCACCGCCTACACCACGGGGCGGGGCTCGGTCCGCATGCGCGCCAGATGGATAAGAGAAGATGGCGACATTGTTGTAACGGCGTTGCCGTATCAGGCTTCACCAGCAAAAATTCTTGAGCAGATCGCCGGGCAGATGACGGCAAAAAAATTACCGATGGTGGCGGATCTTCGCGACGAATCCGACCATGAGAACCCGATTCGACTGATCATTGTGCCGCGCTCAAATAGAATTGATTGTGAGGCTCTGATGAGCCACCTGTTTGCGTCCACGGATCTTGAGCGCTCACACCGTATTAACCTGAACATGGTTGGCATGGATGGTCGGCCAGGCGTCAAGGCGCTTAATGTGATCCTGGGTGAATGGCTTGAATTTCGTAAACAAACGGTGCGCCGCCGCCTGGAATACCGACTGGAGCGGGTGTTAAGTCGCCTGCATATCCTCGACGGCCTGCTCGCGGCATTTCTTAATATCGACGAAGTGATCGCTATTATCCGTTATGAAGACGAGCCAAAAGCTGAGTTGATGCAACGCTTTAGTCTTTCAGATCTACAGGCCGAAGCCATTTTGAATTTGCGCTTACGGCAACTGGCAAAACTGGAAGAGGTGAGAATTCGCGCTGAGCAGGATGAGCTGAGTGCGGAGCGCGAGGCGCTGGAGAAGATTCTCGGTTCGGCACAGCGTTTAAAAACCCTGGTGCGCAACGAACTGCAGAGCATCGCGGAAAAATTCGGCGATGACCGCCGTTCTCCGGTCGTGCAGCGGGAGGAAGCTCAGGCTTACAGTGAAACCGACTTGCTCATTTCGGAACCGGTAACCGTGGTGCTGTCGGACAAGGGCTGGATTCGCGCTGCGAAAGGTCACGATGTTGATCCATTGAGCCTGAGCTACAAGGCTGGCGACAACTTTTTATGTGCCGCCTATGGGCGCAGCAACCAATTCGCTGTGTTGCTGGATTCGACCGGGCGAACCTATGCCTTAGCTGCCCATGGCTTGCCTTCGGCGCGAGGGCAGGGCGAGCCAGTGACCGGGCGAGTAAATGCTGCTTCGGGCGCGACATTCTGCGGTGTGTTATTGGGGGAGGATAAGCAGCGAGTATTACTGGCAACCGATGCGGGCTATGGCTTTGTGGCCAGGCTGGCGGATCTGGTGACCAAGAATCGCGCCGGCAAAGCCGCTATCAATATTTCAAAAGGAGCCCGGGTGCTACCCCCGGTGGCAATTGAGACACTGACTAACAGTTTAGTGGTGGCAATCAGTAACGAAGGTCGCATGCTGGCGTTCCCAGTCAGTGAGCTGCCTGAACTGACTCGCGGCAAAGGCAATAAAATTATCAATATTCCCGCTTCGCGGGTCCAGGCGCGGGAAGAATGGGTGGTAGCGATCACCGTAGTGGCAGAGAGTCAGCAACTGGTCATTCACGCCGGTAAGCGGCACCACGCGTTGCGTCGGACGGACCTGGAGCATTATTGTGGCGAGCGCGGTCGCCGTGGCAATAAACTGCCCCGCGGATTCCAGAAAGTGGATCGCGTGGAGGTCGCTGAATAATAACCGGCCACGCTAAACATCTCATATTGCGAGATACCCGTGGGTCGAACAAACCTTGTTTACCCTCGGAGGTGGTTCAACTATAGTTAATCGGCTAAACCCCCACTCGGGAAGTGCGTCGAATTCGCTCGGCCACCTGGCTTGCAGCGCGGCGCTGGGCTAATAGCCGTAAGTCAGCCTCGTTGTGCTGTCTCCTCCTCGATAAATGGCAAAATTAATAATTGCGGGGTTCGTCAATTAATTAAGAGGTTCATCAATGGCAGATCTAGAAGCATTTAGACAAGAAACTCGTACCTGGCTTGAAGCCAACTGCCCGCCATCCCAACGCTTGCCTGCGGAAGAATTTGAGGATACCTGCTGGGGTGGCACCAAGTGGCGGTTTGTTAATGAAGAGCAGAAAACCTGGCTTGAAGTGATGGCGGAGCGCGGCTGGACAGCGCCGGACTGGCCGGCTGAGTACGGCGGCGGCGGGCTGGACCGCGAACAAGCTAAAATTCTCCGCCAGGAAATGAGTCGCATCGGTGCGCGTGCTCCCCTGTTCAGTATGGGCCTGTCGATGATTGGCCCGGCGTTGCTGAAATATGGCTCCGAGGCGCAAAAGCAGCAACATATTCCAAATATCGTGCGCGGCAAAATCTGGTGGTGCCAGGGTTACAGTGAACCGAGCTTTGGTTCTGACCTGGCGGGTCTGCAAACCCGCGCGGAGGACCAGGGCGATCATTTTCTGGTCAACGGCCAGAAGGTCTGGACCAGTTACGCCAACATGGCGGACTGGATGTTCTGCCTGGTGCGCACCGACCCCAATGCCGCCAAGCACGCGGGCATCAGTCTGGTGTTATTCGACATGAATCAACCGGGTGTCACGGTTAAACCGATCCGGCTGATCTCAGGCAAATCGCCTTTCTGCGAAACTTTTCTGGACAATGCGCGAGTTGAAAAAAATCAGCTGGTTGGCGAGATCAACAAGGGTTGGGAAATCGCTTCCTACCTGCTCACCCACGAGCGCGAAATGATCGGCAATATGGGTCAGCGCGGTGCCAGGGAAAAGCAGCTTCACGAACACGCGATCGAACAGGTTGGACTGGAAAACGGTCAGCTCGCCGACAGCGCTCTGCGTACGGATCTGGCCCGGTGGCAGATGGATGATCTGGCTTTTCAGCTTACCGCTGAGCGGATTGGCGATGAATCGAAGGCGGGGCACGGGGTTGGTGCCGCGTCATCCATGCTGAAATATGTGGGCACTGAGCTGAATAAGCGCCGCCACGAATTAACCCTGGGTGTCCTCGGCACCCGTGCGCTGGCCTGGGAAGGCGACGCATTTCGTGACGGGCTGGTGGCCAGTCAATGGTTGCGTACCAAGGGCAACTCCATTGAGGGTGGTACGTCGGAAATTCAGCTCAATATCATCAGCAAGCGCATTCTGGGTTTGGGCGCCAAGTAAGGGGTAAGTGATATGGCATTGGTATTGAATGAAGAGCAACAAATGCTCAAGGAATCTGCCAGGGGTTTTCTCCAGGAGCATGCGCCGGTCGCCGCACTGCGTGCCCTGCGAGACGAGCGGGATGCAGTGGGTTTTTCCCGCGCGCTGTGGGCCAGTATGGCGGAACTGGGCTGGGCTGGCATTCTGGTTGATGAAGCCTATGGTGGCCTGCAGTTTGGCCACGTCGGTATGGGCCAGGTGGTGGAGGAAAATGGCCGCACCCTGACGGCTTCTCCGCTGTTTTCTACCGCGATACTCGGTGTGTCGGCTATTTCGTTGGCGGGCAGTGAGGAACAAAAAAAGACGCTGTTGCCAGCCATTGCTGCGGGCGATCTGGTGACCGCTTTGGCTGTTGATGCCGGCTCGCGGCATAACCCGGCGGTGGCCGGGGTCAGTGCGCAGAAAACTGCCGAGGGCTACTGCCTGAACGGTGAAAAACAGTTTGTTATTGATGGCCATGTTGCCGACAAGTTTATCGTGTCGGCGCGTACCGGGGGAGCAGAAGGTTCTCCTGAGGGTATCACTTTGTTCGTTGTCGATGCCGACACCGCTGGGATAGGCGTGGAACGGGTTTATATGGCGGATAGCCTGAATTCAGCATTTGTCCGCTTTAGCAACGTAAATGTCGCCGGGGACGCAGTGCTCGGTGAAGTCGGTGCAGGTTTTGCGACCCTGCAACAGGTGCTCGATATCGGCAATGTGCATTTATCTGCCGAATTACTGGGTCTGTCACAGGAAGTGCTTGAGCGCACCGTGGCCTATATGAAGGAGCGCAAGCAGTACGGTGTATTGATTGGTTCATACCAGGCCCTGCAACACCGCGCCGCGCATCTGTTTAGCGAAATTGAGCTGGCCAAATCAGTGGTCATAAAGGCTTTGCAGGCGCTGGATGAAGGCGCTGAGGATACCCCGCTGCTGGTGAGTCTGGCGAAAGCCAAAGTCAGCGAAGTGGCGACGCTGGCGACCAACGAAGGCGTGCAATTGCATGGTGGCATTGGCATGACCGACGAACTGGATATCGGCTTTTTTATGAAGCGGGCGCGTGTCGCTGAGCAATTGCTCGGCGACACGCGTTATCATACCCGTCGTTTTGCGGCGCTGAATGGCTATTAAAGCTAACGGACCAGGCAAACCTAAGGGGCCAGGGCAGACTACAATTCAGGGCAGACTAAAGCTAAAGTAAACCGGACAATAGTTAATTCGAGGAGAACAACATGGCGTTAAAAATTGATACCAGCGATTTACAATCAAATGTAGGCAAGGATTGCGGAACATCCGACTGGTTTGAGATTGACCAGCAGCGTATCAACGATTTTGCCGACGTCACCAAGGATCACCAGTTCATTCATGTGGACCCGGTGCGCGCCAAGGAATCACCCTTCGGCGGTACGATCGCCCACGGCTACCTGACGCTGTCGTTACTGGCCTATTTTATGCAGTCCGGCGGCGTTGGTGTCGATATCCCCAATCGCAAAATGGGTGTCAACTACGGTCTGGACAAGGTGCGCTTTTTACAACCGGTACCGTCTGGAGCAAAAGTACGGGCAAAAGCGAAACTGGCGGAAGCCACCGAAAAAAACCCAGGACAATATTTATTCAAACTGGAAGTGACCGTAGAAATTGAAGGTGCGGCAAAGCCAGCCCTGATTGCTGAAACCCTCACCATGATTTTTACGGGTTGATTCGACGAGCACAGGAACCGATTGGAGAAAACAAATGACAGTAAGATTTGATGGCAAGGTAGCAATCGTCACTGGTGCGGGCAACGGTCTGGGTCGGTCCCACGCCCTGGCGTTTGCGGCACGCGGTGCCAAAGTGGTGGTCAATGATCTTGGTGGTGCTCGTGATGGCACTGGTAGTTCAAGCGAAGCGGCTCAGGAAGTGGTCGCGACCATAAAGGCCGCCGGCGGCGAAGCCATCGCCAATGGTGCCAATGTGGCGGATTTCGATCAGGTGCAGGCGATGGTCAAGGAGGCGATGGATGCCTGGGGCAGAGTCGATATTCTGGTGAACAATGCCGGCATTCTGCGCGATAAGTCCTTTTCTAAAATGACCATGGAAGATTTCAGGCTGGTGGTCGACGTGCATCTGATGGGCGCGGCCTACTGCTCAAAAGCGGTGTGGGAAATCATGAAAGCGCAGAATTATGGCCGCATTGTGATGACCTCATCATCCAGTGGCCTGTACGGTAACTTCGGCCAGTCAAACTACGGTGCAGCCAAACTGGCGGTGGTGGGTTTGATGAACTCGCTGGCTCAGGAAGGCGAAAAATACAATGTCCGGGTTAATTCACTGGCGCCGGCGGCACTGACGCGGATGACCGAAGACATCATTCCAGATCCACGCGCGGCGGCGGCGCTGGTACCGGAGCCGGTCAGCGCTGGCGTGCTGGCCTTGTGTAGCGAGGATGCGCCAAATAAATTCGTCTTATGTGCGGGTGCTGGCGGTTACGCGAGTTCCCATCTTTATGAAACAAAAGGTATTTATTTGAGTCCGGCCGATCAAACACCGGAAAAGGTGCTAGAGCACTGGGCAGAACTGGACGATGACACCGATGAGGAAAGGATTACCCAGGCCCTGCAACAAACTGGGAAATTCATCAAAGCCGCGCTGGCCGATCTGGACAGCAAGGCCTGAAGCGCATCGGGTAACAATTAGCGGCGCCAGTTTGACAGCTGGACCCGCAAATGAAATTCACGCGAATAGAGGATATTTATTATGAGAGAAGCAGTGGTAGTGTCATCAGCAAGAACCCCTATCGGCAAAGCCTATCGCGGGCTGTGGAACGACACCGAGGCCCCTACGATGGCGGGTATATCCATCAAGGCGGCAATGGCGCGCGCCGGTGTTGATCCTGCAGAAATAGATGATGTGGTCATGGGCTGCGCCCTGAGCCAGGGCACCGGGGGTTACAACATCGGTCGTCTGGCCGCGTTGTCTGCTGGTTGTCCGGTCAGCGTCAGTGGTATGACCAT
>JBFJZC010000013.1:0-20112 GCA_041622295.1 Porticoccaceae bacterium | reverse complement strand
ATCGTTATGGTTTCGGGCCTGTTCAATAGCCTTCAGCTCGCTCGCAATGGGCGACAATGCTTGTTTCGCCACCTCAGCTTCATTGAGCCACGCTCGATAAAAGGCACCTATTTTTGCGCTGACATCGTTTTTTGTGCTGAGCTCGTTTTCTGCGCCGGTAACTTTTGCTGCCCCAGTAACCCTGGCGCTAACATCGCCGTTATTTTGCGACTGTGCCGATTCTTCAATAATAGTATGTAACTGATCGAGGGTTTTTTCGTTGACAATGTTGAAGGAGCCCCAGGATGATTTGTCGGCCGGGATTTCAGTATTTTTTAGCCAGTTGCCGTTCGTGTAGTTAAAGAAATTTTGTTGGGGCGGCACAGAGGTGTCCATGCCACTTAACTCTATCCCCGAAGGGCGTGGCGATGTTGCGGAACTGTTGTCTGCCTCATCTGACCTGTCAGCTCCGCAGCTTGCCAGGAACAAAAAACAGGTTAAAGCAGCAAAAAAACGCATAGATATCCCTTGAGAATTATAAACCGGGTCGATAGCCCGGTTGTTGGATGGTTTTTGTACAGTTGACAGGTAGTTGTCAGCTACCTGCCGACTACTTCCCAGATAACAAGCATAAGGCTGCTCGGCTGGGTTAACTGGTCTTTTTTCCGCCCAGGCTGAACGGGCCTGAGCCTAGACCGGCAAGGCAAAACAAACCGCCCATAATGGCGATGTTTTTCATAAATACCCGTTGTTCCGCGGCCATTGCCTGCGGATCCTCGATTCCCCAAAACCCGTGAAATACGATGGTAACTGGGATTAAAAATAGTGCGATGATTAGCGCTGCTTCGGCAGCGCGCCAGCCCAGTAGAATCATCAGGCCGCCACCCAGTTCAATAATGATTGTTAAAACCAGAAGAACGTCCGCCATTGGCAAACCCTTGTCTGCCATATAGCCAGCGGTGTCGCTGAAACCGATAATCTTTGTCACACCGGCGGGTATAAAAAGGGCAGCGATCAGCAGTCGCCCCAGCGCTGGCGTAAACTTTTGTACAGCGTTGAAACCTGGCAGAAAAGAATCGTTCATGTCGAGCCTCCATCATTATTGGTTTTTTTGGCATTTTGCGCAGATGCTCCCGGTAGATCTTTTATGTACATCTTTTATGCAGACATCAGTGAGCCTGCCCAGACATCCTGATCTGTCACTTGGACCGTCGGGCTAAATAGTCTAACCAATTTTGAAGTGTCTGGGCGACCGCTATTTTTTGACGCCTGGTCGCTTTCCGGTCGCCGCCGGGGTCTTTTTGGCGGCCACAGCTTTCTTGCGGGGCGCCGACTTCTTGCTGGCGGCTGACTTTACTTTTCCGGCGGTGGGAACTGGTTTGCGCGAAATGGTGCCAGGAGATCGCTCTCTCGGGGGACTCTTGTCGCTGGTATTAGCGGATCTCGCGTCGGCTGATGTTGACGGTTTCGACGGTTTCGACGGTTTGGCGGATTTAGCGGGTTTGGCCAGTGCGCTGAATTCGTCTGGTCTAGGTAATCTGCTCGCTCTGGTATCGACGTGGTTGCCGCCATCTGTGGATAGCAAGGTGATATTCATCGGCTGCTGGCGCACACGCACTCTTTGCAGATGCTGAAAAATCTCTTTAGGCATGCCATCGGGCAGATCAACAGTACTGAAATTCTGATCGATTTTGATACGGCCAATGTACTGACCTTCTATACCGGCCTCGTTAGCCAGCGCCCCGACTATGTCACCAGGTTTGACACCATGGATTTCACCAACCTCAATACGGTAACGCTGCGTAGCGATGTCATCATGGGAAGTCTTGCGGCTATGACTCGCTTCCCTCCGTACGCCGGTATCTTCTCTGCGCGGACCGGAATCATCCTTACGTGCGGGTCGTTTCCCGGGACGCTCGGCTCGATTGTCTGAGCGATTGTCTGAGCGACTTTCGAAAGGGTTGTCGGAGCGGTTGTCGGAGCGACTGTCGGAGCGACTATCGGAGCGTTTGCCGGGGCGCTTGTCGGGTCTTTTGTCGCCACGTGCCGCCCAGTCCTTACTGTTGGGGAGGGCTTCAAGCTTTGGAAACAGCGGTCGTTCCTTCTGCGCCTGCCAGACCAGTGCAGCGGCAATCTGACCGATGTCGGTTTCTGTGTCGTGGGCTAACTGTTCAATGAGTTCGCGGAATGTGGTCAGATCCTGGTTCTGCATGACCTCCAGAATCTGCGTCTGAAAGCGCGTTATGCGTTGTTCGCTGACCTGTTCGCCAGTCGGCACATTGATGGCTATCAGCGGTTGTCTGGTGGCTTTCTCAATGGCGTTTAACAGACGTCGCTCTTTTGGCGATACGAATAGAATGGCCTTGCCTTCCCGCCCGGCGCGTCCGGTACGGCCAATACGGTGTACATAGGATTCAGTGTCGTAGGGAATATCGAAATTAATGACATGACTGACGCGCTCAACGTCCAGCCCACGTGCGGCGACATCGGTCGCAACCATAATATCCAGGGTGCCGCGCTTAAAGCGATTAATGGTTTGCTCTCTGAGCGCCTGGCTCAAATCGCCGTTCAGCGCACAGGTAGAAAACCCCCTGGCTTCAAGTTTTTCGGCCAGCTCTACCGTTGCCGATTTCGTGCGCACGAAGATAATCATGCCGTCAAATTCTTCGACTTCCAGAATCCGCGTCAGGGTATCCAGTTTATGGCTGGGGTGAACAATCAGAAATTGCTGCACGGTGGTTTCTACCGTGCTGGTTTTGGCGACGATACGAACTTCTTCGGCATCACCCAGATAAGTTGCAGCGACGCGCCGAATGGCGGCGGGCATGGTCGCTGAAAACAGTGCCCGTTGGCATGCCTCGGGCGTCTTGCTCAGTATGGTCTCGATATCATCAATAAAGCCCATGCGCAGCATTTCATCAGCTTCATCCAGGACGACGGCCTGTAAATCGCCGAGCTTAAGGCTACCGCGGCGCAGATGGTCGAGGATGCGTCCTGGGGTACCTACCACAATGTCGCTGCCGCGCTGTAGGGCTTTAAGTTGACCGCGAATATCCTGGCCGCCGTAGATAGGCGTGACGTGGAAATTCTTAATGTGGCGGGCGTAGGACTGGAATGCCTCGGCAACCTGAATCGCCAGTTCCCGTGTTGGCGCCAGCACCAACACCTGTGGCTTGCCCTGCGTCGTGTCGATACGACTGAGCAGGGGTAGTGCAAAGGCTGCCGTCTTACCGGTGCCGGTTTGCGCCGTGCCCAGCAAGTTTCTGCCGGCCAGCAAAGGCGGGATGCTTTGTGCCTGGATGGGCGTAGGTTGCTCGTAGCCAAGGCCAGTAATTGCCTGTAACACTGGGCCGGAAAGGCCTAGTGCAGCGAAGTCGATTGCTTGATTCATGATGTATGCCGGGGGCTGATAAGGTTGCGGGCAACCCTAAAAAGGGGCCGGATTATACGCTTTATCATGCTGATTAAACTAATATTTTTTGTGTTTTGTCAGAAGCCTGTCGAGGACATTGGCGAAGGCCTGCCTGTCCTGGTGGTTGAGCGGGGGCGGGCCACCGCGGGCTTCGCCAAGGGTGCGCAGCTCTTCCATTAGATTACGCATGGCCAAACGCTGTTTTATATTGGCTTTAGTGTAATGCTCCCCGCGGGGATTAATCGCCTGAGCGCCCCCGTCGATCGCCTCTGACGCCAGCGGTATGTCGGCGGTAATAACCAGATCGCCCGGCTCGAGTTGCTGGACAATGTAATTATCCGCGACGTCAAAACCGCCGGCAACCTGGACGCTTTTAAGCCACTTTGACGGTGGTACCTGGAGTTGATGGTTGGCGACCAGTGTGGTTAACACCTCGCGGCCCTGTGCGGCTCGAAAGAGGATGTCCTTGATGACTCGGGGGCAGGCGTCGGCATCGACCCATATCCGCACGACTTCAGGCCAGCCGCCGGATAGTCAGCAAATTATCCTGATCGCGCATTAGATACAGCATTATGCTGGCAGCAAGCATCGGCCAGGCGGCAAAAAATAGCAGATTCGAGCCTTCGAAGGGGTGCATGTATTGATACCAGGATGACAGTGTCGATACACCGTGAAGTCCCAGGACAAGACCGTAGCTGATGCGGCGTTTTACCCCCAGCAAAAAGGCCAGTAATAAAATTAATTCCAGTGTGGCAAGGCCATACATGATCGTTTGTCCGACGTCTGCAAGCCCATAAAAATGGCTGTATACGCTGGCAGCGTGCTCTGGGCGCACGAATTTGTCGATGGTCCACATGAGCATGACAAGAAACACGCTGAGTCGTAGCAGGAGCAGTGTTATTGGTAAGCGGTGCTGGATGGCCATATTCAGGTTCCTCTATCCAGAGACCGAAAGTGTGGTACGTATTTCCAGTCTATTTATCTGATCTGTTTAGTCGCGTGTTGGCAGGATCAGATCAAGCGTAAAGTAGCATAGCAGGGATATTGTCAGAATGGCGGCCAGGTTGAGCCAGAACCCGGTGCGCGCCATAGCGGGGATGGTGATCATGCCCGAGCCGAACACGATGGCGTTGGGCGGTGTGGCTACCGGTAACATAAATGCACAGCTGGCAGCCATGGTGGCGGGAATGACTAGCTTAAGCGGCTCAATATCCAGGGCGACAGCAATGGCCGCGACAATGGGTACTAACGCAGTGGTGGTGGCGACATTACTGGTCAGTTCAGTGAGAAATATCATCAGGGTAACGACCACCAGTGTCATGACCAGCGGCGGTACCTGGCCAATGGCGGTGAGCTGCAGGGCCAGTAGTTCAGCTACGCCGTTCTGGCCAATGGCGCCGGCCAGACAGAGGCCGCCACCGAGAATGATCAGCACGCCCCAGGGCACTTTGACAGCGGTTTCCCAATCCATCAAAAAACGCTTTTCCCGAATATTTTCTGGAATCACAAATAACAAAAGCGCAGCGATTATGGCCACGCCGGCATCACTTAAGTAGGCAAAAAAAGGTATTTTCACCAGCAGTGGTCGACCCATCCAGGCGGTTGCGGTGGCTGTAAAGATTATCAGGGTCATGATTGAGCCGCGGTCCCACGGATCCGGCGAAACATCCAGAGTTGGCCCGTCGTCGCTGCGCTGTGCCTGAGCCTGGTCATAGCTCTGGTCAGAGGGCAGGGGCAGTATTAGCCGGGTCATCAACCACCAGACTATCGGTATCAACAATATCACCAGTGGTACGCCTATCATCATCCACTGCGCAAAGCTGATAGCCTGGCCGAGCTCGTTCTCAATAAAAGATACAGCGAACATGTTCGGCGTAGTGCCGACGATGGTACCGATGCCGCCAATGGATGCCGCGTAGGCGACGCCCAGTAGCAGGCACATTGCGAAACGGGGTTTCCAGGACGTATCGGGTTGCATGGCGATCACGCTCAGGGCAATCGGCAGCATGACAATCGTGGTGGCCGTATTGGTGATCCACATACTCAGGGTGGCGGAAGCGATCATAAATCCGACCACCAGACGGCGTGGTTGGGTGCCGACAATACGCAGCACAAACAATGCAAAGCGTTTGTGGAGGTGCCATTTCTCCAGTGCCAGCGCGAGGATAAAACCGCCCAGAAAAAGGAAGATCAAAGGGTGGGCGTAGGCGTTGGCGGCATCTTCCACAGATTGCGCGCCGGTTAGAGGTAACACTGCCAGCGGTAACAGGGCAGTGGCGTAAATGGAAATCGCTTCGGTCAACCACCACACGGCCATCCATACTGCCAGGCCAGCGGTTACCTGTCCGGCGGTTCCGAGAATGAGCGGTGAGCCGTCAATCGTGGTGATCTCTGTGGGTACCAGGCTAGCGACCAGGATGGCCAGTAAAGGCCCCCCTGGCAAGCCGTACCATCGCAAATAATGGGCTGCTGGATGGTGCTGATGCTCTGTTGCGTCATTTGTCATTACTTGCTGTCACCATGGCCTGTCATTATGGTTGTGTGTGATAGTTGTACGGGTGCTTGTGTGGTGTGATTGTCGAGCCTGCTTGCGGTGCCTTATTTTGGCGCGTAGTGTGCTAGTTTTGTTTGCGCTGTGTCCAGCGCTAGTCGGTAAATGGCCCGGCGGGAGCGAAGGGCTGGGTGATAAAAGCACTGTGACAGAAGACCGCTACAATAATTCTAGCAATAAATAGAGCGATAGTTTGCCCAACAGGAAAATGACCATGACAACTTCTTCAGTAGATCAACTGGCAGTGATTGGCGCTGGCTTTGGCCGCACGGGTACGCTATCGATGCGCGCGGCGCTGAGTATTCTGGGCCTCGGTCCGGTGCATCATATGTTTGAACTGATCAAAACACCTGCGCGAAGCCCGCGTTGGCTTGATGCGCTGGAAGATAGCAACATTTTGCGTGAACTATTGGCCGATTACCGCTCTGCGGTGGACTGGCCGTCCTGCCATTTCTGGCGAGAGCTTATGGCGCTTTATCCAGAGGCCAAAGTCATTTTGACTGTTCGGGAACCTAAGGGGTGGTACAAAAGTATTCACGGCACCATTTACCGCCTGCTGACCAGCAAGTCCGCAGATATGTCCTCCCAGCAACTGGCGATGGCGCGGCGCATTGTCATGGAGGAAACCTTTAACGGCCGCCTCGGCGAAGAAGATTACGCAATTGAAGTATTCGAAAAACACAACGCTGAAGTGCAGGCCACGGTGCCGTCGGAACGCTTGCTGGTGTTTGATGTGCGTGAGGGCTGGCAACCGCTGTGTGATTTTCTCGGCTTGCCGGTGCCGGACCAGCCCTTCCCGAAAACCAATTCCTCAGAGGAATTGATGGCGAACTTCAGGGCGAAGAAATAGGGCGGTTCTGATTCCGCTCAACTGTGCTGCGTGCTGATTAGAGCCTCAATGGCAACAGTTAACTACAGCCTAACAACATCCGCCGGTTTGGGCGCCATCGTAGGGGTCTACCCAGTGTGGCAGGTCGACCAGCAAGCCTCTTTCAGCAGCAAGGGTCAGGGCGCGGCGCGGGTCGATGACCCACGGCCCGGATCTATTGACGGTCAGCTGTGCATGCTGACCTAAAGCGAGATTGATTTCTCTGTCGCCATCAAAAGCGAGAATGCCTGGTCCCTCAACACTGGTTGTTTTACCCAGAGGAAGTTTTTCAGCGTGCCTGATGTGGGCGGAGCGAAACAGCCCCGGCGATACTGGCGCGCGGAGTAGACGACCGCCGTCGTTGTGCTGGCAGAATTCTACCTGCACACCAAAATCATCGGCAGCGCCCGCCGGGCATAGCAATCCGCCTAGCGGCGACATGCCGACAGCGTCTGGCTCGGCGCGTGCCAGGACCATGGTTTTCATATGCTGGGGTTCGAAAGGTCCCAGATTGCCAATGCGGTCACCCTGTAGAAACAGTGCGTCGATAAGCGCGAGATCGCGATCACCGTTCGCCAGGACGACATCTATTACCTTGGCGCGCTGCGCGGCTTCCTCTTTGGTGATACGCCCGCTGGCCACCAGGCCAGCCGCCATACCGGCAATGGTGGGTTCAATCAATAGCGGAAACACGTTATTGGTTCCGGTTGATAGCGGCACAATAACTGCGTCGCGCCAGGCCTTGCTGAGAATGCGGCTGGTGCCGTCGCCGCCGAGCACCACGATGACATCGCAGCCCAGCTCCCGCATTTGCTGCACATTCTGCACCGTATCCTGGGCTGAGTGATGCAGTGGGGTGCGAAAGTGTTCGAAGGTAACTGGCACATTCATGTTTTCCACCGCGCTGATCACCAGTCGGCGTGGATCCCAGGGCACGAGGATGCGTTCGCAACCCGCAGCCACCGCACCGACCACAATACGACTGATCTGGTTGCGCTTGCTGTCGTGACTGACGGAGTCTGCCCTTGCCAGCAGGCGACGGCAGTCGCGACCGGACATCGGGTTGGCAATAATTCCCACAGTGCTCATTGGCTGTTCCTGATTTTATGGTTTGGCGAAACCTGCAATTATATTGCACAAAAACCAGGTCCTACCTAAGATGAATAACAAGTTCAGAATTTAAACACTAATTAGGCCTGCCAGGGGTGTCATATGATTAACATTACGCGGATCAATCACAGCGCAATTGCCAGTGATGACAAACTTGATGCAATGCGTCATTTTTATGAAGACGTGCTCGGTGTCAACACGGTCAAGCGCGATATACCGGAGAAGCTGGACAAATTACTGCCGGGTTTCTGGATGCAGTTTCCCAACGGACAGGTGCATGTTATTGGTTGCGGTGAAAAGGGTTCTGAGCGCGTGATAATGAAAGAACTTGCCGGTAAAAAAGGCGACCCAATGGGACCCCATACCGCATTTTATGTGGAAGATATAGACGCTGTTGAAAAGCACCTCGGGGCTAACAGTATTGAATACTTCCGTATGGAAGGTTTTATATTTGCGTCTGATCCCACGGGGAACACTGTTGAGTTTCAACAGGACCCCGAATGTAGTTGACGCAGATACCACCTGAATGCCCTGTTTCTCAGGGGCGTATGCCCTGGATGGTTGTTTGCAGACTGTTCCGCGTTGCCTGCCCGGCGGTGTAGTCCGCGTCGATGGGCACGATGGTGATGTAACCCTGATCAAAGGCGCGGGTGTCGCCATCACTGCTGCCAGCCTGGTGCGCGCTGGAGGCGGCACTACGTTCCGGCACGGGCAGTAAATGTGGCAGATACTGGCCAGGTGTGCCGCCGATCTCTTCATAAATAACGCTAAACAGCCGTGCTCTGCTCTGGCTCTGAATTTGTGTGCCCCTGATTTTGTCGGGCGCTAACGGGGGGTAGTTGACATTAAGCGCAATACCTTTGGGCAGCAGAGCGGTCTTACCGCAACTTTCTTCCTGTAGTCGAGTAATGAGTCGCGCAGTGAACTGGGCGATGTTGATGAGATGGGCAAGATTCTCAGCACTTGTTTCATCTTTGCTGACCGCGTCAGTGCTGACGGCGATGCCCGGTACCGGCAATGGGCTGATGAGCAGCGCGGCCACTGTGGCGCCAACTGTTCCGGATATTGGTGTGGCGGGGCCGAGGTTAGCGCCGCTGTTGATACCTGACACCACGAGATCTGGTTGCCGGCCTGGATACAGTGCGCTCAGCGCCAGTAACACCGATGTGGCGGGACTACCTTCAATGGCGTAGATGTCGGGTGCTGTTTGCTTGACATGCACCGGAGCCAACGTTAACGAGGCGCTGCTGCCGCTGCTGTTGCGTGCGG
The DNA here is from genome assembly GCA_041622295.1 of Porticoccaceae bacterium. GTDB lineage: Bacteria > Pseudomonadota > Gammaproteobacteria > Pseudomonadales > Porticoccaceae > HB2-32-21. The sequence continues at coordinate 10,923 of JBFJZC010000013.1, read as the reverse complement.
GCGCGGCCAGGATGACGCGGTGGCCAGCGGTTTTGAGCACTTTGTAGAGTGCCTGTATGCCGGGTTGATCGTAACCATCATCGTTGGTGAGTAATATGTCGAGTTTGTGATCTGCGCAGGTTGTCGCCCATAATTGCCCGGGCACTAGCAAGGCGCTTACAACGACGAGGAACTGTAGATACCGCACTTTAGGTGAATACTCTGCTTTAAATGTCATAACATAAACCTGCAAAGAAAAGCTAAGCGGGGAAGTGTGCTGATTACTTTACCGGGTTTGCCCGATGTTGCCAGCAAATCAGTTATCGGTGCGTCTGGCAACTATACTATTTTCAGTTAACCAGGCGTTGCACCGGGTAAGGCTGGACCAGACGGCTATGCACAGAAGATTCGCTATGCACGGAAAATTGACGTGCTGCGTAGCAACGCGAGTGGCCATTGATACCCGATGACAGTTAGTTTGCGGCAGCCGCGTCACTATAATTATGTTTAAAATAAGGAATTAGCCATGAAAGTTTATCTGTGTAATAAGGGGTATCGCTTTATTAATGACATGCTTGGTCAACTGTTGCCAGACGCTGAAATAAATGAATGCCTGCCTAGCGAAATTGCCACCGCCGCCAAAGATGCCAATGTATTGATTCCGACCATAAACCCCATTGGTGAAAAGGAACTGGCCTTGCCAGATCTGAAACTGGTTCAGCAATTTGGCGCCGGGCTCGACACGGTGGATATCGCAGCCGCGACAGCAAAAGGCGTTTACGTGGCCAATGTGCCCGCTGCTGGTACAGGTAACGCTGAGTCCGTCGCGGAGGTGGCGGTGATGCATATGCTGCTGCTAGCGCGGCGCTACGCCGCTGCGCAGCAGAGTATTAAAGACCGTAAAGTTTCCTCCCCCATCAGCTGGTCGCTGAAAAACCGTACGGCATTGATTGTTGGCTACGGGGGCATTGGCCGGGAAGTCGCGCGGCGTCTCGGCGGCTTTGAGATGTCTATCCTTGCTATCTCCCGCTCGGGACCAAAAGGTAGCGCTGAGGAAAATGCCGTACATGTCGATTTGCACACCACCGAGGACAAACTGCACGAACTGCTGCCGCAGGCCGACTTTGTGGTGCTGGCGCCACCTTTAAATGACGCGACTCGCGGCTTGATGGGTAGTCAGGAATTTGCGCTGATGAAACCCAGCGCCTTTGTGGTAAACGTCGCACGGGGCGGGGTGATCGACAACGATGCCCTGCTTGCTGCGCTGGAAAAAGGTCAGATCACGGGTGCCGGTCTTGACGTATTCGTCGCGGAGCCCTGCGATCCCGATGACCCGCTGTTCAAATACAATGTGACAGCAACACCACATATTGGCGGCGCTACGGACCTGGGTCTGCAGGGCATCGCCAGGGGCGTGGCGGAGAATATCAGGCGGGTTGAGCGGGGCGAAATGCCGTTAAATTGCGTAAATCCGGAGGCACTGGCGAACAGGTAGCCAAAGACTACAGTTCGGCCTGGTCGCACGTAATAAACAACAACTCAACGACCGCTAACAGCCCACCGCAGTGAACGCTGCGATGGGCCGGGAGCTCGGCAATACATCTGCTAAGACTGGCAAGCCTACTGAAAGGCGGGTATCGGCACGGTCTCAGTGTCGCGGCCCGAGCGCATAACAATTCCCGGTTTCGCCCCGGTCAATGCGTTGTTGCGGACAATTTCCTGGCCGTTCACAAAAACGTGCTGTATACCGATGGCTTCGCAGTACAGTCGTCCGGCTTTTGCCGGCATATCATAGCGGGTATGGATGGGCCCTTTACCCACACTGTCGGCATCGAATACGACGACGTCTGCATGCCAGCCTTCCTGCAATCGACCACGCTCTATGAGACCCATAAAGCGTGCCGGTCTATCGGTAATTTGATGGACGCCCTCCTCTAAAGTCAGCAAATTGCGATCCCGGACACCCTCAGAGAGCAGGGTGGTACTGAAGGCAAAGGTATCGATCATATCGACGTGAGCGCCGGCATCGGAAGCGCCCACCAGCGTTCGGGAGTCTCTCCACACATCGCCGCGTAGCGCCCAGCTTTCTTCATCACGACCGCCGAGGTCAGGGAGGAATGTGGTTCTAAGGTCATCCGCCACCGCGATATCAAAGAATATATCACTCGGTTCCTTGTTCATTTCCTGGGCCAGTTCGCCAATGACACGGCCCTGATATTGCGCATTCTTCTCTGAGAACGTTTCTTCTACCAGCATGCGTTTGAAATTGCCGGTGGCGCGCAGGACCACCGGAACATCGGGATGAGAAATGCCCCTGACCAGTTTTTCGCGGGTCGCAGGATCAGCAAAGGCTTTTTTCCTTTCATCCATCGGTAAGGCAAGCACTGCGGCCCAACCGGGGAAGGAGTCCAGGCCGAAACCGCTCCACAGATTGATACGCAGGGCAACTGGCTGCGCGAAGGTCAGCGCTTTCACCTCCGCACCCCGTGCAGCGGCGTAGTCGCTGGCTTTCAGCTGTTCGGCGACGATATCCTTCGTGCCCTTGGTGACAATCATGACATTCCAGTTGAGTGAGCGTTGCGCCGCCAATGACATATTGGTCATCAGTTCCATCCGCTCTTCGCTGAACACGCCCACGGAAGGAATAAACTCAAGTAGTGTGCCCGGATAGTCTTTTAGGCAACCAGCCAGCTGGATCAGCTCTTCGTTGTTCGCAGCACGAGACGGTACCGGTGCACCGTCACCATCGTTGTGCGTGGCGGATTGTGACGACGAGAAACCCATACCGCCTTCAGCGAGTGAGGTCTTTAACAGATCTTTCATGGCTTCCAGCTGCGCTGGCGTTGCCGGTTTACCCGAGTCCTCACCCATGACTACGCGGCGGATGGCGGAGTGGCCGACCATAAAGCCAATGTTGATCGCCATTTTGTTTTCCAGTAAAGCCAGGTAGCTGCCGAAAGAACTCCAGTTCCAGGGCACGCCCTGCTGCAGGGCTGCCAACGGCATGCCCTCTACCTTGGCGAGTAGACGCATCAGGTAATCACCCGCTTCGGGAACCAGCGGGGCTACGGAAAATCCACAATTTCCGGCAAACACTGATGTGACACCGTGGTAGGAAGAGGGGCTGATACTGGGATCCCAGAATACCTGGGCGTCATAATGGGTGTGAATATCAACAAACCCCGGCGCCACTATTTTACCTGTGGCATCAATGGTTTCTCTGGCGGCTTCGTTAACATCACCCATGGCGGTAATGCGGCCATCTTTAATGCCAATATCGCCGGCGCGGCGCGGCGCCCCGGTGCCATCGACCAGTGTGCCGCCTTTGATTAGATAATCGAGCATATCGGTCTCCTCGTTGCTTAGCTGTATGTGTATGAAAATTGTAGGGCATGAACCTGAGACAGGGACCCGGCGTTGTACGCATGCCGCCTTGCTTCGCCTTCAATCGCGGTCAAGCATAAACTTGTTCCACGGGTAGTGAGAAGTAGTTTAGTTGAGTTTGCCTCGCTTCGCCGCAGGCTGGACATCGAATTTTCCTTCTGACAAGCTACGGACTTCTGCTTGTCGCTAGCCCTCGACTGGACATTCGCACACCCGTTGACCCGGCGCGCAATGGCGCTGCGGGTTCGGCGCGGGAACGGCAATTGTGGGCTCGTTCATGCTAGCAGCGGGTTCCGCTCGCATGCGACAAGTTGGGCCCCGCAGTAGGCTCCATTGGGAAAACATAAGTCTCGGGCGTGACCCGTTTATTCTTGATCCGTTTATTTTTGCTAAGAACATTGAAGGACAAAATATGAAAGCACTCGTTGTTGGCGGTACCGGCCCAACCGGCCCTTATCTGGTTAATGGCCTGCTCGACAGAGGTTATGAGGTCAGTATATTTCACCGTGGTACCCACGAAATTCCAGAAATTCCTCCTCAGGTCGAACATATTCATGGTGATCCCCATTTCCTCGAGACCATTAATGACTGCCTGGCAGGGCGGACGTTTGACCTGGCAGTGGTGACTTATGGCCGGGTACGTTTTCTAGCGCAGGCTCTGGTAGGCAAGGTTGGGCGTTTTGTCAGCGTTGGCGGTGTCGCCAGTTATCGCGGCTATATGAAGCCAGCGGCGTTACATCCTGTCGGCATGCCAACACCGGTACCGGAAGATGCCCCGCTGGTTGCCAGTGAAGAAGAGCACCGCTTTTCACATTTGATTGCGCAGACGGAGCAAACTGTGCTCGATTATCATCCGGAGGCAGCGCATTTTCGTTATCCCCATGTCTACGGTCCGCGTCAGCTGGTACCCCGTGAGTGGTCAATTATGCGTCGTGTGCTCGACGGGCGGCCCCGGATTATCGTCCCTGACGCTGGCCTGAGCCTGTCTACTCATGGTTATGTGGCTAATCTGGCGCATAGCGTGCTGCTCGCGGTTGATCAGCCACAGGCCAGTGCCGGTCAGATATATAACTGTGGTGATGAGAGCCAACTGACCCTGAGTCAGATTATCGAAGTGATTGCCGAAAAAATGGGCCACAAGTTTGACATTGTAAATATGCCTTTTGATCTGGCGCTGCCAGCTCGGCCCTACACCACCGGAGCATCGACTCACCACAAGATGATGGATATCAGCAAAATAAAAAGCCAGCTCGGGTATCGCGATATCAATCCCGTTCGGGAGGCTCTCGGTCTCACCGTTGACTGGTTGCTGGAGAATCGTCCTGCGCCGGGTGGTGATCTGGAGGAACGACTACAGGACCCCTTTAATTACGAGGGCGAAGACCGTCTGCTGGACGCCTGGCAACAGGGTGTAAAAAGTGTCAGTGAAATCCCTTTCGAAATTGCCAGCCACCGACCTCACCCCTATGCGCATCCGAAAACACCTGGCGAGCGCGACCATCGGAATCGCTAGCCGGCGTTTGTTTGCTGGTATTTGGTTTAATTGATGCCGCTGACCGCCAGACTGATGGCCGTCAGTAGCGTCAGTCGAGTAATTTAACCGGTTATTTAGTTAGGTGACGTTAGTGAGGTGACGTTAGTGAGGTGACGTTAGTTTAGGAGATGCCAGTTTCGGTGATGCCAGTTAGGCAAGTTAGTCGGGCAATACCGTCAGCTCAATGAATTACGCCAGTGGTGCGGACCCGTTTCGCGCCCTTTACCGGGCTCGCCTTCAATGCGTCACGGCGCATTCTGGCGCGGGCGTCGAGGACATTTTTCAGCGCGATCAACAGGCCGGTAATGATAAATGCCCCGGGCGGTAAGATCGCCACCAGGAAACTGTAACCCTCACTGAATAGTTGTAGCGACCAGTTGGCCGCGACGGGCCCGAACAGTAAATCCATATTGGCAAACAGGGTGCCGCTGCCTAGCACCTCGCGAATTCCGCCGAGCACCACCAGCACCGCGCCGAAGCCCAGGCCCATCATGACGCCGTCAGCTATGGCCGGCAGCACCCTGTGTTTACTGGCAAACGCTTCCGCTCGTCCGAGAATGGCGCAGTTGGTGACAATCAGCGGGATGAAGATGCCGAGAATCTGGTACAGCTCATAGGTGTAGGCTTTCATTAACATTTCGGTGCAGGTGGTAAAGGTGGCGATGATCATGACGAAGGCGGGAATGCGTATCGCGTCCGTCACACGCAGGCGTATTAATGAGACCGCGGCGTTTGACCCGGCCAGCACAAGTAGCGTGGCGAGACCGAGACCGAGTGCGTTTACCACCGAGCCGGTGACCGCGAGGAGGGGGCATAGGCCGAGCAGTTGCACCAGCGCCGGGTTGTTGTCCCACAAACCATTACGGGCAATCTCCCGATAGGAAACATCACTCATTGCGCTCTCCCGGCGAAATCGCAGTCTCGCCCACTTTAGCAGTCTCGCCCGCTTTAATAGTCTCACCCGCTGTAATCGTAGTTTCGCCCACTTTAGTCGTCTCGTCTGCCTTAATAAGCCGTTGGCCTTCCTCAGCATAGTACTCGAGTACTTTACGGACCTGGGTTACGACTGCGCGGGGGGTAATGGTAGCCCCGGTAAACTGGTCGAAATCTCCGCCATCCTTTTTTACGCGCCACCCGGACGGTTGGGGACTGAACAGTGATTTACCATTAAAGGCCAACATCCATTGGCTTTTTTTCAGGTCGATTTTGTCACCGAGGCCCGGCGTCTCGGTGTGGGCAAGAACCCTTACCCCGGCCAGGGTACCATCTCGGTTTACCCCGGCGATCAGCTTGATATCGCCGCTGTATCCATCGGCCGCTACCGCGGGAATGATTAACGCTTCTATACGGCCATTAAGACGGGCAATGTTGACCAGTCCGCCATGAGTCAAACCCAGGTTGTCCCATAAATTGCGTGGCACAGGCACGGTATCGACGAGCATGTCGTTGTCGTGGCGCTCACGGGGAATGATTTCCAGCAGAGCTTTTTCTGCCGCGTGGCGCTCTGCTTCAGCAATTTTATCCTGTGTGCCAAGGTGTGTGCCAGCCAGCAACAAGGCTGTGATTAGCGCGAACGCGCCGAGCACCAGACTGTTGAAACCCATTGACTGTTTGAGCACGGTTTAATCCTTCCTGCCTGAGTCGGGTTTTTCTGTGGCTCGGGCCGACCGGGTATGACCATAGGTACGCGGCAGCGTGTAGTAGTCGATAAAGGGCGCGGCGAAGTTCATTAATAACACGGCGAAGGCGACCGCGTCCGGGTAATTGCCCCAGCCGCGGATAATGAAAATGAGCACGCCGGTCATCGCGCCGTAGATGATCCGGCCGCGATTCGACACCGCCGAAGTAACCGGATCCGTGACAATAAAAAATGCGCCCAGCATCGTTGCACCGCTCAGTAAATGCAATACGACCGAGCCTTTGCTGGCAGAGCTGCCGCCGTCGTAGAAGAACACCGCCATGAGGGCCAATGCGCTGAGCATGCTGAGGGGGGCGTGCCAGGTATAAACGCGCTGATAGAGGAGGTAACAACCGCCAGCCAGAAAACCCAGGTTAACCCATTCCCAGCCCACACCAGCCCAGCGCGCGGCGCTAAATAATTCGTGTTGGGCATAAAACTGCTCAACCAGCAAACTTTTGTTGTGTTTGAACGCGTCGAGTGGCGTGGCGGCCGTGAAAGCGTCCACCGGGTTATGGGATAAGACCGGGAAGACGTTTTGAAGCGACTGCCAGAGCCCGGGCACGCGCTGTCCCGCGGGGTATAGTTCGGCAGGGGCGGGCCAGGTTGTCATTTCCAGCGGGAAAGAAATCAGTAACACCACATAGCCGACCATGGCGGGATTAAAGGGGTTATAGCCCATGCCACCGTAGAGGTGTTTGGCGATGACAATAGCAAACACAGTACCCACGACGACAACCCACCACGGGGCAAGCGGTGGCAGGGCCAGGCCAATTAATACGGCAGTTACCAGCGCGCTGCAGTCCCGCAGATAAAACCACACGGGTCGCTTGCGCAACGTCACGATAATCGCTTCGCAAGCGAGTGCCGTGATACTGGCGATGACGATATTGATCAGCGACCCCCAGCCGAAAAACCAGGTCAGCGCGAGCAGCCCAGGTAACGTGGCGAGCAGTAAATGCTGCATGACGCGTTGGGTACTTTGGGCGGCGTGGACATGGGGTGAGGTAATACGAGCCAGGGCCATGTTACTCCTGCTCCGCCAGGCTCGCAGCCAGCCGGGCTTCTGTTTCGGCCACTTTGCTGGCCAACGTGGCGACGGCGTTGGTCAGGGCATCAACGGGTTGATCCGCTTGCCGCTGATCGCCGCTTTGTGCCTGTTTAAGTCTGTCGCGAGCTTTGTCGAGGCGTTTGCGCAGGCTCTCGCACTGACTTTGCAGTTTCTCCTGTGTCGACATTTCAGTCTGTTGCGCTGATCGTTGCTGGGCGCGCTGAATGGCCTGTGCGGCGCGGTCCAGTGCGAGGGCATCGGTAGCATTAATGGTGTGATCGGCATTATTTTGAGAAATACCGTCTTGAGAAATGCCATCTTGAGCGATGCCTGTCTGTGCTGCGTCCCCGGCACCAGTCTGGCTTGCGTCAATGTGGCGTTGTTGATTATTGAGCGCCTCGTTGAGACGCAAGCGGGCTTGCTCGAGAGCAGCTTGCAAAGAACTGTACCGGGCATCATCAACGGCACACTGTGCGAGCTTTTCGAGCGTCCCGGTCACCCGGTTTTCGGCGGCAGCGGCGGCCCTTTGCAGACGTTTGAGTTCCGCTTCAGGCGATGCTTTTGTAGCGTTGACTCGGGCTAGCGCAGCCTGCACAACATCGAGTTCCGCAACTTTGCCTGTACTGGCGTCGTCAGCGCCAGCCAGCTTTGCGGCGGCGGCCTGTCTGCGTGCTTCACGTCGGGCGGCCTTTTCCTGCTCGGCTTTATCGATGCGTTGTTGATGAAATTCAAAGCGCTGGCGGGCGCGATCGGCAATTTTCTTTTCCTTGTCAATGGCGCGTATCTCGCCCTTGGCTGCCCGGTAGTACTGAACCAGTGGGATTTCGCTGGGGCAGACATAGGAACAGGCGCCGCATTCTATGCAATCGGTGAGATGATGGGCTGCCAGCTTGTCGTAATCCCTGGCTTTGGCGTGCCAGTACAGTTGTTGGGGAAGCAGATTAGCCGGGCAGACCTCAGCGCAATGACCGCACCGTATGCAGGCCTGAGCAATGCTGTTGGGCGGACTTTCCACCGCATCGGCAGCGAGCAGGCAGTTGGTCGATTTAATGACGGGTACGCTGACATCACTCAGGGTGTAACCCATCATCGGGCCGCCCATGATGAGACGCTGGCAGAGGAATTCATCGAACTCGGCCAGCGCTAGCAAGTCAGCAACCGGTGTGCCAAGTAATACTTCGTAGTTGCCTGGTTTTTTGCAGCTATTGCCTGTCACTGTGGTAATACGGGAGATCAATGGCTCGCCTGCGCAGACGGCGCGATAGATCGCATAGGTGGTGCCAACATTCTGACAGACGATACCGAGTTCGGCAGGGAGTTTGCCACTCGGTACTTCCTTACCAGTAAGAATCTGGATGAGCTGCTTTTCACCACCGGAGGGGTACTTGGTGGGAAACTCAATCAATTCAATATGGCTACCGTTTAACAGCGTTTGCAGTGTGTCGTAGGCCTCCGGCTTGTTGTCCTCAATGCCGATGAGGACACGCTGCGGATTGCCCAGAATATGCGCGAGGATTTCGATCCCGGTGATTATCTCCCTGGCGCGTTCACGCATCAGTATGTCGTCAGCCGTGATATAGGGTTCGCATTCCGTGGCATTGATAAGCAACGTATCAATAGGTTGTCGTGGTTGCAGTTTTACCGCCGTGGGAAAGCCCGCACCGCCGAGGCCGGTAATGCCCGCATCCCGCACGATGGCGAGCAGGTCGACTGGGGATAATGCCTGGTAGTCGGGCTGGGGATGGCGCTCAACCCAGCGTTCTTCGCCATCTGGACGTAGCACGATACAGCGCCCAGCTGCGCCCGATGGGTGGGGAACCGGGCGCTCTTCGATGGCAACGATGGTGCCCGAAGTCGGCGCATGTACCGCCGCGCTGATGAGGCCATTGGGGGTGGCAATCGCCTGACCTTTCAGCACTGTGTCCCCCGGTTTGACCAGGGGAAGTGCTGCTGCGCCGATATGCTGGCTGAGTGGTAGCACCAGCATATCGGGTAGCGGTACCGGCGTGATGGCCCGTTGCAGGGACTGAATTTTGTTTTCCGGTGGGTGAATGCCACCGTGGATATCCCAGGTTTTACTCATGCCGCCACATCCGATTTTCGGTCGCTGGCAATGATGTTGGGCTTGTACAGCAGTTCAGTCGGGGACGGCGGTTCCTGCCAATGCCAGTCAGAAATTTCTGCGGGCACGGGTAGCATGTCGATACAATCCACGGGGCAGGGTTCTACACAGAGATCGCAACCTGTGCATTCTTCGGCAATAACCGTGTGCATTAGTTTGGCCGCGCCGAGGATGGCGTCTACCGGGCAGGCCTGGATGCACTTGGTGCAGCCGATGCACTCAGCCTCGCGGATAAAGGCCACCGTCTTCACTTCGGCCTCAATACCGTGTTCTTCGTCCAGTTCCGGTGCCGGGATATCAAGCAGCTTTGCCAGCGCGTTGATGGTCGCCTGCCCACCGGGCGGACAATGATTAATGGCTTCACCTTCGACAATAGCCTGGGCGTAGGGCCGACAGCCAGGGTGACCGCATTGACCACATTGTGTCTGGGGAAGTAGCGCGTCGATTTCGTTGACCAGGGGGTTGCCTTCGACTTTGAAACGCACCGCCGCAAAACCCAGAATGGCACCAAAGATGAGCGCCAGTAAAACCAGCGCGGTGACCGCTGTGAGCAGTAGTTGTAGAGCCGTAGCGTCAGTCATGACAGGTCACACCAGCCCGGCGAATCCCATAAAGGCAAGCGCCATCAGGCCCGCCGTGATCATGCCGATGGCTGCGCCCTGAAAGGGTACGGGGATATCGGCTACCGCAAGCCGTTCACGCATAGCGGAAAAAAGGATCAGTACGAGGGAGAAACCCAATGCACCACCAAAACCATAAAGGCTAGATTCCATAAAGGTGCGGTTTTTAGCTGTATTTTGCAGAGCGACGCCCAGCACCGCGCAATTGGTGGTTATCAGTGGCAGAAAAACACCGAGCACGCGGTACAGCAGCGGACTGGTTTTCTCGATAAACATTTTGGTGAACTGCACGACCACTGCTATGACCAGGATAAAAGCAATGGTTTTCAGGTAGGTCAGGCCGAGCGGGACTAATATCCACGCGTTGACGAGGTAGCTGGATATTGCCGCCAGGGTGAGTACAAATGTCGTGGCGCTGGCCATGCCGATAGCCGTTTCCAGCTTGTTGGAAACGCCCATGAACGGACACAGGCCGAGGAACTGGGCTAATACAAAGTTATTGACCAGAACTGAACTGACGAGGATAACTGCAAATTCTTGCATGGGCGCGCCCGT